>JBOGTX010000551.1:0-6071 GCA_050695695.1 Chloroflexota bacterium | reverse complement strand
GCCTGGCGGTTTGACCCAACCGATCGCAAAAGGTGACGGGCGCCCCCTTGCCCTCACTCAGGACGTTGGCGTCCCGGACGTGGGCGCAGGCCGAGTATAGCACAGGGCCCGCTTTGGGAATTGGACCACGGAGCATCACCCCGGTTTCCGTCACTGTCGCTTGGCCGGTACTTCGGTTGCTTTGCCCGGGTCACTGACGGACGTCTCGATGATCTGAAAGACCGGATGATGCGGCACCTCGCGCTCAAAGTCCTCGATCGGGGACGAGGGCGTCACGCCATAGTACGGCTGGAGGAAGGATGGGCCGCCCACGAGCGCGTCTCTCAAGACCGGGGCGGCGTCTCGTGGACTCAGCTCGATGGCCCGGAAGGCGCGGGAATGGCGGCCGCGGGTGAGCGTGCCTCCACCCGCCGCGCGAAGATTGCGTACCCAGTTCACGATGCCATAAGGGGAGACGACGTATTGCGTACCTTCTCGCTCGATAATCGCGACCGGGACCGTCCGGGGCCGACCGCTTTTCCGGCCGTTCACCGTGAGGAGCGACATTGGGCCAAGCTTGAAGCCCACCCGGAGCAAAACCGTCGTGAAGGCATTCCCCACGGGGAGAAAGAACGGAAGCCGATTCGTCTTGGCCATCTCGATGATCTCCTCAGGCAATTTTCGGCTGGCGGGTGGTCCCCGACCGCTTGATACTGGACGCGAGGCGCTCGGACAGTCCGATCGCGGCGAGGCCGACCAGCAAGTGGACGACCTGGACGATCCAGTGCGAGCCACCCGGGAATAATGCCTGCTGGGTCATGCCAAGGATGAGGACGATCAGGCCCCAGATGACGGCAAGGCCGACGAGCGGGCCGGGCAGGCCGGCGCGCGCGCCGACCCCGGCCACGCCCCAGAGCGCGAGCACGAGAATGAGTCCCACCAGCATGTGGATCGGGATCAGAGACAGGGCGCTGCCGATCCAAAAGAGCACGCCAAGGACGATCAGAATCAGCCCGGCCAGACGCACGAGCATTTGAAGCACGGTCGCGGTGAGTTTCACGTCAGTCACTCTCTTTCTCAGCGTTCAGACATTACTTGAATTGTTGCCGCCGGCCAGCCCGAGCCAGCGATCGAGCTCGCGAAAGGCGCCATCGATCCGCTCCGGCTGAACCGACGAGGCCGCCGGCATGCTCACCCCCCGGATTGTCGCCGCGATCAATGCCGCCGCGTCGTCCGGGTCCACCCTGGGATCGATTCGCCCCTCCTGGACGCTATGCCGAACCAGCTCGCGAAGAACTCGGTGCCAGGGCTCATCGGCCGCCCGGAGGACGTCCGCGATCACGGCGTCGCGGGGCGCGCGGAGGGCCAGCTCCCCGAGCACCGCGAAGAGACCCGGCTCCTCTTTCAGCAAGCGGTGGATTGCGGCCAGGTGCGCGCCGAGCTGTTCGGCGGCGGAGCCGCCGTTGGGCATCGTCGCGCCAAACTTCCGGAGCGCGTGGCCGACGACCCCTCGGATCAACGCCTCTTTGGTTGGAAAGTAATAGTGCAGGGTCGCGACGTTCACGCCAACGTCCGCCGCCACGTCGCGGGTGCGCAGTCCCTCGAAGCCCGCGTCAGCGATCCGTTCGTAGGCGGCCTCGATCAGTGCCCGTCGTCGGTCGGTCCGGTCCAGCTGGCCGGATCGTCCATCGTCCCCGCTCGTGATCGCACCTCCATCAACCGATTGATTGCACAGTAGCAGGTCCGGTCGTCGGCGTCAATCAATTAGTTGATGGACTGGTCATCGAGCCGTGGCGGTCCAATCCTGCCAGGCGAGGCCGCGGACGCGGGCGAACTCCGAGACGTTCGCCGTGACCAGCGTCGCGCCGTTCCGCATCGCTTGCGCCGCGATCAGCAAGTCATAGGGGCCGATCGGGGTCCCTGCCGCCTCCAGCGCGGCACGCAGGTCGCCGGCGGCCAGGGCGTCCTCTTCGTCGAACTGAACGATCGCAATGTTGGCCGAGAGGAAAATGCGCAGCCGCTCGGCGTTCTCGCGGCGGCGCTCGCTACGCGCCACGCCATACCAGAGCTCGTAAAGCACGACCGAAGAAACGGCGATCGGCGCGCCGTGTGAGACGGCGTGCCGCAAGTGGTTGCGCACGTCCGAAGGCTGATTTTTCAGAACAGCGATGACGGCGTTGGTATCGAGGAAGTAAGTCACCCAAACAGATCCTCGGCCGCGGGCATGGGCGGCTGCTGGCGTCCCTCCTCCAGGAGCGGCACCTCGGCAAAGCGGTCGAGCTCGGCGAACCAGGCATCGAGATCCGTCACCAGCGGCTCCAGCAGGATGCCGCTTTCGACGCGGCGCACCCGCACGCGGTCGCCGGGCAGACGAAACGCCACCGGCAGGCGCACGGCCTGGCTGCGGCCGTGCATGAAAAGCTTGGCGATGCCGGTTTCAGACACGATGCGCACCTCCGTTGATATCTACCAAGAGTGTACATGGTGTGAGGGGCTGGGACAAGCTCGAGGGCATGGGTTTTCCGTTCGACGCCCCTCGACGGTGTCGCGCGTTATACTATGACTGACCGAAGGACGGGGCGATCCTGGAGAATCAGCAAAGTGGAGGTGGACGCGCGATGTTGGATGATCGCGATGCCACGGTCGCGCTCGGGTTACCCAAGACCCGCCACCTGCCGCCGCTCGTGCTGGTCGGCGGGCCGCCGGGCGCGGGCAAGACCACCCTGGCCCGGCGCCTGTCCGCCGTGCTGCCGCTGCCGCTCTGGTCGAAGGACGTGCACGTCAAGGAAGTCCTGGCCGAGGCCTTCGGGGTGGAGACGCTCGAGGCCAGTCGAGCGCTCAGCGCTCCCACCTTCGTCATCTTTTACGCGATCTTGAGCGAGCTGATCGGCGCGGGCATCGCGGTGGTGGCCGAGTGCAATTTCAGCCGCGGCATCTCCGAGCGCGATCTGGCCCCCCTGGTCGCGATGGCGCGCCCGGTCCTGATCCACTGCCAGACGACGCGCGACGAGTGCCTGCGCCGCTACGTCGCGCGGGTCGAACGCGGCGAGCGCCACCCGGGCCACGCCGATCCGGCGCGAATCGACCTGATGCGCTCGGATCCAACTCAGCTCGGCTGGGAGGCGCACCAGCCGCTCGACCTCGACGTACCCACCCTGGTCGTCGATACCACGAGCGGCTACCGGCCGGGCTTCGACGGAATCGTCTCGTTCGTCCGCGCGGCGGCCGAGAAAGAGCGGAGCTAACCGATAGGCGAGCAGAACTTTGACCTGGCCGAGCAGTACCGGAACGCCTCGAACCTGAACGCGCGGGTCAAGTTGCACGCGCGCTTCAGCACGAACCCTGACGGCTGGCACCGCTGGGTCTTCGATCAGCTCCAGCTTCCGCCCCGGTGTCGGATTCTCGAGCTGGGCTGCGGTCCCGGCTACCTCTGGCGCGAGAACCTGGACCGCCCGCCGCCGGGCTGGGACGTCACCCCGAGCAACCGATCGCCGGGCATGCTGAGCGAGGCGACACGCGGCCTGAGCGCCGCGGCTCGGTCTTTCAGCTTCGCCGTCGTCGACGCCCAATCGATTCCGTTTGCCGCCGGCTGCTTCGACGTCGTGATCGCCAACCACATGCTCTACCACGTGCCGGATCGCGCCCGGGCGCTGGCCGAAATTCGCCGGGCGCTGCGATTTCCAGGCATTGTGCCCACATTGACATTGTGTACATAAAGGCGGCACCATGAAAGCCGGGAGGTGACGACATCATGGAAGCACGGCGAATGTCGGCACGCGAGGCGCGCGCCAATTTCAGCGATCTTCTCGGCCAGGTCTACTACACCAAGGAACCGGTGATCGTGGAGAAGAAGGGGCGGCCCTTTGCCGTGGTCATCAACCCCGAAGACTATGAGTGGTTGGTGGCGGAGCGTGAGAAAGCGTGGAGCGCGATCCGATCCATTCAGGAACGTCATGCCGACAAGGACCCGGACGAGGTACTCCGCGACGTCACGGCGGAGGTAGAGGCGGTTCGCCAGGAAATGTATGAGGAGCGGCAAGGCACGGGTCGGAAGCGTCGTTGACACGAACCTGATTGTCAGTGGTTTGATCAGGACCGGCGGTACTCCCTACCGGCTTGTGCGGGCATGTCGCGACGGCTTGTTCGAGCTCATCGTGTCAGCTCCTCCGCTGGCCGAGTATGAGCGCGTGCTCACACGTCCGAAGTTTTCGGGCAGGTACGGACTGACGGCAGAGGATGTCGCGGCGTTTCTTGCGTTTGTCCGGATGAGTGGCGTGAAGGTGACGCCACGTCGGCGGCTGCCGCTCCAGGTTCGTGATCCGAAGGACGAGCCAATCCTTGCCGCGGCAATCGGCGGCCGGGCCGACTACCTGGTCACCGGGGACGACGATCTGCTCGTGCTCCGAGATGATCCCCGGTTGAAGCGTCTACAGATCGTGACGGCTGCCGATTTCCTCGCGGTAGTTTTCCCCGAGCAAGGCGGCGGCGATCCGGCCCATTCGACGAGCGACCCCCGAGGTCGCGCTTAGGAGATGTCGCCGCTCTCCGATTCCAGACGGTCTCTAACCTCCGGGCAGGCGGCGTCGAAGCGCGCGGCGGCGAGGTGCGGCGGGAGGCGACCGCGATCCAGGCGCCAGGAGGGTGCCTCGCCGCTGAAGCGGACCAGCTTCGCGTCCAGGTTGGCGGCCTGTTCGAGGTAGCGCGTCCGCTCCCGTTTCCGCTCGGCGTCGACGAATCGTGCTTCGGCATCGGTGCGCGTGGCTCTCCGCAGGCGGGCGAGACGCTCGACCGAATGGTCGAGGTGCCGCTGAAGCCGAGCGCGGTCGGCGTCGATCTCCTTGCCAAGGGCGATCCAGGGCAGGGTCTCGCCGGCGTTCTTGAGGATCCGGTAGGCCATCGCCCAGTCGCTGGCCAGCGGGTTATCCTCGAGGTCGAGTGGCTTGCCGGTTCCCGGCAGGTTGTCGAATTCGCCGCGTTCCACCGCGCGTCGGAGAATCTGATCGACCGCGCTCTCGTAGGCGAGGGAGCCAATCACCGGCCGCCCGCGCGCGGCGGGCGACTCGGCCGCGCGGAGGGCCTCGGACAACTCGGTCGCCGGGGCGTCCGGACTCGCCACCGGCTCCGGCGCGTCGCCGCCGGTCGCCTTGGCCTGAGAACGCAGGTGAGCGTCGAGGGCGCCTCGGGCGCAGTCGAGAACGGTTAGCGGCGAGACGCCGGTGCCGTCGAGCAATGCCAGGAATTCGTCGCCGTAGCGCTGGCGCCAGGCGAGCGGGTACATGCGCAGCAGCCACGCTTTCAGCTTCATCCGGTCGCCGCCAATCGTTGGAGTCCCACGGTGGCGATCCGCCGCAGGCTCGCCAATTCGGCGCGGAGAACGGTTGGACCACGAAACGCGCGAAACGCCGCGAAAAGCCACGAAATCGTAGGGCGGCGCATCCCGGCTTTGGGTGTCCTGGCTAGCCAGAACGGCCGGCATACACGCGGTGGGGGAATCGGGCGCCCGGTGGACCGCTGGGCGTCGAGCCAGCTCTCGATAGCGTCCTGACCCTGGCGAACCGCGTCTTCGTAGGTGCGGCCGTGAGTGCGACAGCCGGGCAGCTCCGGAACCGTCACGATGAATGCCTGGTCGTCGTCGCTCCACTCCATCACCATCGAGTATCGCTCGCCTGGGTTGCTCATTTCTCCTCCGCTCCCGGACGCTCGATGAAGCCAGCGCGCCGCGGATCAGATTTCAACTCACGGATCTTACGAGGCGTCACAATCTCCCGGCTACTCCTGCGCTCTGAAGCAAATCCTACCCGACAAACGCGGCGTGGGGAACCTCAAGTCTATTTCCGCCGACTAGCGCGACATAACTGACGCCCTCGGTCTCGTAGCTTTCCAATCACCAGGCCGACCTGCCGCGTGCCCATGCGTTGATCCAAAGCACGTCAATCGCCGGTTTCCAGGCCGGAAGCCTTTACCATCGTCCGCGCGACGTGCTAGTTTTACAACGAGAGATGCTATTCACGCCGCTGATTCAGCAGGGTGAGTGTGCGTTTGCGGTGCGACCGATAGGCGGCAGCTTTGCGGGTGCGCTGGTAGGCCAGCAA
>JBOGTX010000550.1:0-4542 GCA_050695695.1 Chloroflexota bacterium | reverse complement strand
CTCTTTGACGAGCGCATCGACCGCGGCGGTTAGGTAGTGCCTCGCCGTTACCTGGCGGTCTGGTCTCCACGGATCGATGGCCGAATATCCGAGTGCTCCTGCTCTCTTCCAAAGGTCCCCGGGGCAGTTGCCGAAACTTTCGTATCGCAATCTCACTAACAGGGGAAGAAGGCTGTCGTGATCGGGTAGCTCGATGATTTCGACCCCGCGCTTTTGCCAATACCACGACCGGATCTCGTTTGCGCACGTCGCATACGTGGCGCGTCCCGAGTCGCGGGTTCTGGGGAGATCCAGCTCATCCTCGCGAATCGCCCGCATAACCGCGAAGTGACTCGACACTGAGCTCGCCGAGCTTTCTGGCAACGTGGCAAGAACGCGGCGCAAATTTGGATCGGACAAGGACATTCCGAGGATCAGCACGCGGTGCTCATCGAAGAGGCGATACACTTCACGATTGGTCCACCCAACGACGTCGGCAGAGACAGCGTGGTAGTCGTCCTCGGCGAGGACCACCGGTGCTTCGCCGGGATCGGGCTGGCCCGCCAGGCGACCAGGCGGAGCCAGAAACCCGTGGATATGCTCGACAAGCAGGTCACCACTCGCCAGCCGATGATCGGGATCGAGGGTTCGGACAGCAATGCCATTGAGCCGCGCGGCCTCTTCCAGGAGGTCGTCATAGTTCATCGTCCACATACGATGTGGATACTGACTGAAGAGAGCAACCAGGTGCCGGTGCGCGTGATCCGGCTCCGGCGTAAACAGGCGGCCAGGACCCGGCAGGCGGGAATACAAAGCGGAGTAAAGCAACTGGCCGAACCGGCTAAGCTCCGTATCTCCCGACGTAGCGTTGATCCGGTTTCTCAGGTGGGAAATGATCGCGAGGTTGTTGTCCTCGAAGGTCTGGCGCATGAGGCTGACGTAATTCTGCGGCGACAGCAGCCGGGCCGGTGACCGATCCCACGCCTTCCAGGCGAGGATGATCCTTTGGATCAGGTCATTCCACGTTGGTAACCCAGATCGCACCGACGTGCCTGCACCGACCAGGGGAGCGGCTTCCTGGTGGCGAATTGCTTGTGCGATACGCTTCACCTGTTCGATCGTCCGAGCGGGAAGCAGTGGCGCCGGGTTACTGGCCGTCACCCGCCTCCTGGCGTGGCTGACAGGCGGTCAGGACACTCATCGGCAGTTCCTTCATTTTGGGCATGGGAGGCTAATCGTGTCGTCAGATCCGCGCAGTCGTCGCTTCCAGCCGCGATCTTCTTGGCGCTTCGGATGGCGAAACTTTAGTACGAATTCTGGTCCCTGACAAGCGGCGGGTAGCAAGTTGGTGGCAGACGGCAAGGGCTATGGCTATTCCGAGAGCGTCCAATCACCCTCCCATCAGAAAAGGCGATGATGGATCCTGACCTTGCTGTCGGAGTTCGTGGCCTCGAAGAAACCGCGCCGCCGCCAAGCGATCTTCGTCTGGGAAGACGGGATCGTCCACCATTCTCCGAACGCGCTCGACGATGGTGTCCGGGTCGAGAAAGGGCTCCAGCCACTTCGGGTCAAGGTAATAGACCGTTTCGCTGACCGAGTTGCCCACACCTCTGTTCGAACCCTTCTGAAGGAACTTGGACAGGATTTGAGCCAATCCCTTGTCATCGGAAATGATCCGTTGAACCCACTCTCGCGCCTCATCCACATCGCCCCACTCCTGCCACCGAGAGAGGACGTAAGCCAGTCGCGGTGTTGCGATAAGTGATCCAGCCGCCGCGCCTTCCCGAATCTTTTGAAGGGCGCGCTTACGCAACTCGCTGATGTGCTCCGGGTTAGTGAAAAGGGCGGTGTCGCTCTGGTCAGTCTGCCCTGGCCGGTGCCCACCCGGCTTCGAGCACCAGTAAGCCACTCGTGTAACGATCGTCGAAATCGCGCGGCTATCGATAATGGCCTCACGGAAAGCTTGAAACTGGTTCACCTCGTCGAGTCGGCGAAGCAGCTGCCAGATGACACGCGCAATCCTCATGTCATTCGGGATGGAGACGAATGCCTGATTCTCTTCGTCCAACCGGAGCAAGTCATCGCCAACCGCGAGTAGCGCCTTGACGATTGGCGCGATGTCGCAGTCCCGGACATCCTTCTCGGTATGGTCTTCCAACTCCTCAAGAAAGGCCGCGGCGCGCGTCAAGCCGTCCGGGCGCCGCTCGCCAGCAAGCTCAAGCAAACGAGCACCAAAGGAAGCCGCGTCGCCCGCCAAGGATAACATCGCGCGCATCTCTCCTGCGGAAATGGCGCCGAGCGGAACGGAGAAGCGGAAGTACGTCTCGAACACGTCCGGGCTGCACACCCTTCGCTCCTTCCGCCATATGCTCTCCCACTCGGAACCGTAGGAAGCGCCCCCGAATAGGCTCCCTCTATTCCAGATGCTCGCCAAGCGAGGGAACAGGTGCGTCAACAGCGCTTTCACTGTTGAGCGGTCGGCCTCTTTCACGGTGTCCCGAAGGATCTTGTCGTAAGGTGCCCGAAGCTCGTCCGGTTTCATTCCCTGGGTGCCCTTTGGCACGCTGTGCCCGGCGAACAGGTCGCGATTCTCGCGCACGACGTTGTCGGCGCCGGGGCTAAAGACGCGTAAAGCTTCGACCGCGATGAAATCGACCGCGTTCACCTCACCTCTGACCGGCGGGTAGGTGACGCTCAACGCGTTCACGAAACGAACCACATCGCGCGGGGTTCGGATGAAGCGATCAACCCCGTGACCGGCCACATCGCGGAAAACGTTGCCCCAGCGGATCTTATCGAAGAGCGCCGGAGGCGTGCCCGCGATCACAAGGTCAAGTTTCTCAAAGAGCATGTTCCGCAGAGAGATGCGGTCTGGGAGCGGAAGCTCGAAAGGAACCTGAATGATCTTCTCCAGAAACGCCTCGCCGAGCCCGCCTTGGACCTGCTCGATAGCACGAACAACCACCTCGCGATCGAAGGCCAAAAGGTAGGTGACGTTCGGGAAATCGGCAACCGCCTTGACCAGGCGAAAGAGCTGGCGGACTTCGTCGTCCGTGAGCCGGTCGATGTCGTCGATAATTATGAGGATGCGACGGTTCTGCCGACGGAGGTCGGAGATGACCGAGTCTTTGAGTTGGGCCACATCCTTGACCGAGAGACGAATCCCTTTCGCCGTCGCCTTTCCGAAACCCCCGAGCGGGCCCGGTACCTCGCCAACTGCCTCCACAAAGTCGCCAATCTTCTTGATCAAATCGGTACGGGCCAGAGCGGAGTGATTGATCGTGCCGAGAAGTTGGCGGAAGAACGGCCCGGCCAGATCATCACGTCCGGAATACCACCACGGATTGAACCGGACCACAATCGGCCGCTCGTCCTCTGGTCTCTCGCCCAGAAAGTACTCGACGAACTTCAGCACGGTGGTCTTGCCGGACCCCCACGGGCCGTAGAGAGCCATAACAAGCCCCTGCGGCGACATGCGAACGATACTCTCGGCGAGGCTACGGGCAAATGGCTTGTAGCCCAGCCGATCCTCATCAGGGTTGCTCAGCGGCTGGTCTGGCGAAAGCAAATCCATCGGACCGTCGCCCGCAGATGACCCGTGATGCGATAGATCGGGCTCCGGCGAACTACCATCTCGATCCTCGCGGGCGTGGCCGCGCAGCCGGCCAAACATCAATGCCTATCCCCTATTTGCGCTTTTCGTCGCCTTTGTCGCCTTGTCCCTTCGGAACGACACGCTTGGCGTGTTGGCGCACGTCGTGGCTGAGCGACCGGCTAACGTTGACCTGATCTGGGGTAAACTGCCCCGTGTCGTTGCGCCGGATGTAGCGCTTGTCTCCGGGACGCGGTTCGATCAACTCTCGCTTCCGTGGCATTTGTCAACTACCTCCTGCCTGGCAGGTCTGATCTGGCGATCAGGCAAACGCAATGATACCCGATGTTGAGTTGTGTAGCAACTACAATATATTAGAAGGCGGTTAGAGTAGCCGTTCCTGGCCCTGGTATTCCTGACGGGAGGGATGGATCTGACCTTCCTTGTCGACGAACGTGCATCCGAGCCCTTCCAGGGCGATCCGTACCATCGAGATCGTAGCCTGGCAGTAATCCCGGACCGCGTACATGTCGTTCCACGATTCGACCGGGTGGTCGGCAACGTGGGAGGCGAGGAGGTCGCGTGGAAGCAGCAGGTGGCTGGCGAACCAATGGGCCTGGCGCTCTTCCCAGGAGTCACCGCCGCGACGACAGACAAACTGGAAGGGCCGATCGAACCCGGGGAGGCGGGGATGGTCGAGTTGCGCCCGATCAACGTGGAGCTGCCAGTGGCCGAGCTCGTGCGCCAGGACGGTACGGTACAGAAAGGTGGTGTCGTCGAAAACCCGACGCCGGGTCTCATTGAACACGATCAGCCGCTCGTCCGGGATCAAGCCGGCGAGAATTGTCTGTCCCGGTGGCTCGGCGATTGGCTCCCAGAGGATCCCGAGATCAAACGGATCGGCTTCGACGATCGCTTCGATCGGCATGGGAAGCAAGGGCAGTTCGCCCGAATCGGAGCACCAGCGGCCC
>JBOGTX010000549.1:0-2852 GCA_050695695.1 Chloroflexota bacterium | reverse complement strand
GCGGCCGCGACCGCGGTTCCCCAGGCGACGACCGCGCCGGCCACCAACGGGCAACCGGTCACGGTCATCCTGCACTGGTGGCTGGAGGACCCCCAGAACACCTTCTGGGGCCCGACGATCGCGACTTTCGAGAAGGCCCATCCCGACATCACGATCAAGAAGGAGTGGTTCCCCCGCAACGACATGCACGCCAAGGAGCTCGAGCTGGCGGCGACCGGCCAGATCGGCGACGTGGTGCGGATCAACGTCGCTCCGCTGACCTCCGAGCTGCAGCTCAAGGGCGTCGTCCAGGCGATGGACAGCCACATCAAGGGCGACGCGGCCTGGTCCGAGAACGACCAGCCCCAGTTCTGGCCAGCCAATATCGCCACTTACACGATCAAGGGCCAGCAGTGGGGCTTTCCGATCGTCGGGCATCCAGGCGCGATCGAGTACTTCTACAACATCGACGTGCTGACCAAGAACGGCGCCGCCTTGCCCCCCGCCGACATGACGGCGCTGACCTTTGACTACACCAAGTGGAAGCAGGCGGACTTCCTGAATGTTCTCGGGAAGGCGCAGGTGGTTGGGTCTGACGGGCGCGTTGTGTCCTATGGCATCCTGCCAAACATCGGCGGCGAGGGCACGGTCGCGGTGCTCCGCTCCTTCGGCGGCAACTACTACAACCTCGACGGCACCAAGACCATGATCAACTCGACCGAATCGATCGAGGGGCTGCAGTTCCTGTCGGACTACTGGAACAAATACAAGGACGCCGTTCCCTTCGACGTGAGCGTCGACTGGACCAAGTTCTTCCCGAACGGGCGAACGACCTTCTGTGTGCTCACCGCGGTGGCGGGCACGGTGACCAATCTGGTGAAAGACAAGTTCAAGTGGGGTCTCGCGCCGCCGCCAATCGGCCCAATCGGCAAGCCGGCGACCCAGGTCTCCTCGGATGGCATTGGGATGTCGAAGATCACCAAGCACCCCGATCAGGCCTGGGAAGTCATGAAGATGTGCCTTTCCAAGGAGTTCGGCATCGGGCGCCACGTCGCGGGCCTGGGCAGCCCGGGCAGCCGCTACGACGTCTGGACCGATCCGGTGTTCAAGAAGGCCGAGCCGTTGCTGGCGTCGATCATCTACGACAACCTGATCAACCCGAAGACGGCGCCGCCGCTCCAGCCCTGGTCGTACCCGGCGAACGGCCGTTATAACGAATCTGATACCGCGATGACCAACATTCTCGGGGATATCTGGCTCGGCAAGGCGACGCCAAAGGACGCGGCCGCCAGGGCGCAGACGCAGGTACAGGCGATCCTGGACAAGCCCCCGGCGTAAGCACCACCTCGCCGCGCGGTGGTGGGGGGTGATCGTCGAAACGATCGCTCCACCCCACCGCGTGAAGAGTGGGGAGGAAAGGATTTTCCATGGCGCAGCTCGCCCAGACGCAGCCCGTCGCCTCGGGCTCCGTTCGCCGCCGCTCGACGATGGCCCGACGGGAGGCGGTGGTTGCCTACACCCTGCTTTTGCCCTGGGTTCTCGGATTCGTGTTCTTCGTCGCCGGCCCGATCGTCGCCTCGCTGTACCTCAGCCTCACGACGTACGACATCGCCCAGCCGCCAAAGTTCATCGGCGTCAGCAACTTCGTCCAGGCACTGACCCAGGACCCGTTGTTCTGGGGGTCCCTGGAAAAGACCTTCATCTACGCCCTGGTCGTGGTGCCGACCGGGGTGTTCGGTGCGTTGCTCGTCGCCATCCTGCTCAACCAGGGGTTGCGCCTGACCAGCATTTACCGGGCGCTGTTCTTTCTCCCGCACCTGACGCCGTTCGTCGCCGCGGTGTTCATCTGGGAATGGCTGCTCGATCCGACCTTCGGGTTCATCAATAACCTCATCTTCGACATCGCGCACATCCAGGGCCCCGGTTGGTTCAGCTCGCCGGATTGGGCGCTGCCCGCGCTGATCTTGATCGCCTTCTGGGCGATTATCGGCGGCGACATGATGCTGATCTTCCTGGCCGGCCTGCAAGGCGTGCCCACCGAGCTTTACGAGGTCGCGTCGCTGGACGGAGCTGGTCGCTGGCGCCGCTTCTGGAACATCACCATGCCGATGATCTCGCCGACGATGTTCTTCAACTCCATTCTCGCGATCATCGGCGCGCTCCAGACCTTTACCACCGCCTACGTGGCGACCCAGGGCGGTCCCTCGTACGCGACCTACTTTTACGCCCTCCACATCTACAATACGGCTTTCACCTACACCGAGATGGGCTACGCGAGCGCGCTCGCCTGGATCTTCTTCCTCATCCTGATCGTGTTCACCTACATCCAGTTCCGGGCGTCCAAGTCGTGGGTGTACTACGCCGGGGAGGTGAATTGATGGCCAACGCGGTCACGTCTTCCCGCGCCGAGCCCCTTGGGCGGGCGTCCACGATCCGGAACCCGGGGGTCGTCGCACGGAGGATCTCCGGGCGCGGGCTGCTCCACCTGCTGACCGTGGTGGTTGGCGTGCTCTTGATGGTCCCGTTCGGGTGGGCATTGATTGGCTCCTTCAAGGCCGAGGATGAAATCAAGGCCCTGCCGCCGACGTTCTTGCCGAGCCACTGGGTCTGGGGAAACTACTTTCAGGTCTGGGCGTCGTCATTCTTTAGCAACTGGGTGTTCAATACCTTCGAGATTACGATTATCGCGACCGCCGGGGCGGTCCTATCCGCCGCGGCCGCCGGCTACGCCTTCGCCCGGCTTCGCTTTCCGGGCCGCGAGGCATTCTTCGCGATGACCATCGCTACGATGCTGCTGCCATTCGAGGTGACGCTCATTCCGACCTACATCGAGTATTACCTGCTCGGTTGGCTCAACACCTATCTGCCTCTGA
>JBOGTX010000548.1:0-8112 GCA_050695695.1 Chloroflexota bacterium | reverse complement strand
GGATAGAGGTTTTGCCACCATGGGGACGGCAAAGCACCCATCGTGAGATCGCTGCGGAATGGTGGCGGAGGTCTCAGGTTGTGGGGGGTACGATGGCGGATTCCAAAAGGGCAATGGCTCGTCCTTCACCTCGATTGCTTGCCGCGAGGTCGACCGAGCCAATCGACTCCGGCGGTGCCGATGCCGCGCTCGACTCGTTCTTGACGTTCCAGCACGCCGTCGGGAATCAGGCTGTCCAGCGGCTGGCCCGGTCGGGCACCCTCTCCGACGGGTTGATCCAGGCGCACCACGATGGGCTGGGAAACCAGGCGGTCCAGCGGCTGGCGGTCGCCAGGCGGAAGCCCGACAATGGCTCGCCGGGGCGCGTCGCCTGGCTCGACCAGCCGGCGCCGACGATCGACCGACGGGCGCGGCAGGCCCCCGCCGCCATCTCTCAGGTACGCCGCGGGGCAATGGTCCAGCGCCATTCGTCCTTCGAGCACCGCCTCCTCGGCGACGTCAAGCCGGAGGAGCTGAGCAAGGTCTCGGCCGAGATCAGCCCCCAGGAACGGATCCACGTGCTCCGCCAGGAGCTGCACCGCTTGAAGCAGTGGCAGGAGCAGGGGCCGGCGGGCAAAGACCACGACGCGCTCGCGGCCGAGTGGGGGGTTCGCCTGGTAACCCTGCCGACCAGCGGCCTGATCGTCACCTATGGCGAAGTCAACACCCTGCCCGACTACTTCTCCAATCCCGAGGCGATCCAGAACGCGCCGCGCGAGATCATCTTCCCGATCCTGCAAGGAGTCCGGAAAGAGGGATACGACAAGATGAAGGCCAAGATCGCGGAGATCGCCGACGCCGAGATCGAGCGCCTCAACGAGGAGGAGAAGAGCAAGAACGGCGGCTTCTTCGCCAATTTGTTCGCCTCGACCGATCCGAAGGTGAAGGAGGAGCTCGGGGAGCTGAAGGCGCTGAAGGAAGTCGACAACGTGGAGTTCAAGGGCTGGGCTGGTCCGGGTTCTAAGACGGCGCTCGGGGAAGTCTCGGACCTCAACAAGCTCACCAAGGGAACCGGCAAGGGCGGGACCGATCAGTACTCCCAGGTCCTGGCCCGCAACGCCTGCCACTTCGCGCCGTTTAGCTGGGACCGCTGGATGCAGTTCCATCAAGAGGCGCGCCGTCTGGCGAAGGCGGGCCACGAGAAGCAGGATCCGGCGCTGATCAACCAGGCGTGGCTCACCAACGGCTACGCCGATCACTTCCTCCAGGACTCCTTCGCCGCCGGACACCTGATCAACAAGACCATGATCATGCAGTGGTACGTCGAGTGGATCGAGAAGTATAACGAGACCGCGTTGCCCGGGATGGGAATCCATCCGGACGACTGGGAGCAGATCCGCACGATGACCCAGGCACGGCAGCCCGGTTTGGCCGGTACCGATCTCTATCACGGGACGAACGCGTACCGCGGCACCTTTGGGCTCACGACGTCGGTCGATCCGCAGACCGCCGAGGAGCAGAAAACGAAGCAGGAGCGGATGGACGCCTCGGGCGTCCAGGCAGAGGGTGGAAGCACTCAGGAAGAGTCCTATCAGAACTTCCTGCTCTTGCTCAAGAGCAGCTCGATTCAATTCGGGTCGAAGAACCTGCACGACAAGTTCTGCGTCGAGGGGCTCGACGTCGCCTCCAAAAAGGGCGCGTTTCGCATCTACGGCGACGAGAACCTCCTGAAGAGCGGGCCGGGGGCGTCGAAGGGGGTCTTCCTCGCGGCGACGGCAGCGCAGCTCTCCCAGAAGGCGATCGACGACATCGCGACGACCGGGATGACCCTGGAGGGCGCCGAGGACATCATGGCCTACTTCCCCACCGAGGTGAACTGGCAAAACAAGTGGGTCTCCCTTGCCGAGTGGCACGGGACCGCCCAGACGCCAGGCGTGCTGAAGGCGTGGACGGAAAAGGAGATCTTCGAGAAGGCCTGGCACCGCATGAAGGACACGTTCCTGCCCAACGCCAAGGAGGTCTCCCAGGACATGCCGGAGGTGGCGAAGAAGATCGCCGCCCAGGAGAAGCCGCCGCACCAGCCTTTCTAATTTTGCATTGGGTGACGCGGGCCGGCCAATGATGATACAATGGACGAAGAAGGTGGGTCGTAGACAACGCCTTCGACGATCCCAACGACGGCCGAGTTCCCGAAAGGGAAGCGGGGGATTCCATCGGTGGGGTGAATTCCTTCCTCGGAAGGATAGGGTAGTTCTTTCAACCCGAACCCGTCAGCTAACCC
Source organism: Chloroflexota bacterium (assembly GCA_050695695.1). Classification (GTDB taxonomy): domain Bacteria; phylum Chloroflexota; class UBA6077; order FW602-bin22; family CADDYW01; genus JAJPKB01. The sequence goes on along the minus strand of JBOGTX010000548.1, from coordinate 5,852 downwards.
CGTAGGCGCGTGAAAGAAGAGCCACCATGACCGTTCATCCTCTCGCAAGCCAGGAGCCCCGGCCTCTCCGTCGCTTTCTCCGCCAGCGCTGGAGCGACGGGTCGGGGAGTGCTCGCTCCGGTCCTCACTGACTGTCCGACCGCCGCGTTTCCGGTTATCCTTCCCTGCCGCTCATCAACCGGCCACCCGGTGGCTGGGTGACTCTGGCCACCGAACGGATGACCGGGGAGTCGCGCGGCCGGTACCAGTCGCGGGCTCGGCCAATCTACCCGAGGAGGCCGCCTATGCCATTGACCACGCGCGTGCGGGTCGGCGTCATCGGCACCAGCGAGCACACCCAATCCGTGCATCTCGCGAGCTTGAAAAGTCACCCGGGAGCCGACGTCGTCGCGATCTGCGGTCGCGATCAGGCGCGCGCCCGGCGCGTTGCCGCGGCGTTCGAGATCCCCGGTGTTTTCGCGGATTACCGCCGGATGATCGAAGCGGCCGAGATCGACCTGCTCGTCGTCGTCGCGCCCGACGACCTGCACTACCCGATCACGCTGGATGCGCTCGACCGCGGGCTGCACGTGCTGTGCGAAAAGCCGCTGGCCCGAAACCTGGCGGAAGCCCGCCGGATGTACGAGCGGGCCGAGGCGGTCGGGGTCAAGCACATGACGTTCTTTTCCTGGCGCTGGCCGCCCGCCCAACGCTTCGTCAAGCAATTGATCGACAACGGCTACGTCGGGCGGGGCTTCGACGCCTCTCTGAGCTTCTGCCACGGCTTCGGCCGCGACGATCGCTACAGTTGGCGCTTCGACGGCGCGCGCTCAGCCGGTGTCCTGGGAGATCTCGGCTCGCACCTGATCGATCTCGTCCGCTGGTACTTTGGCGAGGTGACCGGCGTCAGCGCCCGCCTGACTCACGTCGTCGATCGCCGGAGCGCGGACGGCATGGATGCCACCCCGACTAACGACGCCGGGCTGCTGACCCTCCAGCTCGCGGGCGGCGCCCAGGCGGCGATCCAGGTGAGCGCGCTGGCCCGGGTCGCCGATCGAGAGGTCGAGCAGCGGATCGTCGTCCACGGCTCGGAGGGAAGCCTCGAAGCCAGTTACTCGGCGCTGGGGACGGAGGTCCGCGGCACTCGAGACGGCGATGCCGCCTTTCGGGTGCTGCCAATTCCCGATGAGCTCTGGGGTGACGCCGACCGGACGAATCCGCTGGCGGTGCTCAAAAGTCTACCGGTGGGCGACCGGCAAATGATCGACGCCATTCTCGCGGACCGGCCGGTCACGCCAAGCTTTTACGACGGCATGAAAACGCAGGAAGTCATCGACGCGGCGCTCCGATCCGACCGCGAGGGGCGGTGGGTCGAGGCGAATGAATTTAGACGGTGAACGAACACGAGCGCTCGACGACGAGGCGCAGAGAGAGACAGTTGTGATGAATCGACGCATGGCGCCAACGACCGCGACATTCCAGGCGAATGGACGACGGCGAAAGCTTGTCGAAACCTGCCAGGCCGCGCTTCAGGGGCGACGCCTCTTCCTGGTGAGCAACCGGGGACCGGTCGAGCACGTGATCACCCACGACGGTCAGATCAAGACCCACCGGGGAAGCGGCGGCGTCGTGACCGCGCTCGCCGCGCTCGCCCAGCAGGTGGAGCTGACCTGGATCGCCGCGGCCATGACCGAAGGCGATCGACGGGTGGCGGCCGATCCGTCCTTGAGCGGGGACTCGGGGGCGCTTTCCGCGCGGCTATCCGTCCGGCTGCTCGCCATTCCCGAGAAGGTATACCAGCGGTATTACAACGTCTTCAGCAACCCGCTGCTCTGGTTCGTGCAACACTACATGCTCGACCCGGCTTACAGCACGCTCCTGGTGGACCAGAGCGCGCGCCGCGCCTGGGAGCGTGGCTACGTCGTGGCCAACCGCGCCTTTGCCGAGAAGCTGAAGGATGAGACCGCCGGGCTGTCCCAACCGCCGGTCGTAATGGTCCAGGACTATCAGCTCTATCTGGTCGCCGGCTTCGCGCGCGAGCTCGGGGTGAACGCGACGTTCCAGCACTTCGTCCACATTCCGTGGCCGGCGCCGGACTACTGGAAGTTCTTGCCGCACGACATGCGCGCGGCGATCTGCGCCGGGCTCGCCGCGAACGACGTTGTCGGATTCCAAACCCCCGACTACGCGCGCAACTTCCTGAGCTCGTGCGAAGAGTTCCTGGACGGGGCGATCGTCTCGCACGACGACCAGACGATCCGGGTCGACGATCACATCTGCCGCGTTCGAAGCTATCCGATCTCGATCGATGTGACCGGCCTCCGCCGGCTCGCCGATTCACGCGCGGTTCGGCGCTATCGCGAGGAGCTCCGGCGTCGCGCGGGCGAACAGACGATCGTCCGGGTCGACCGCCTGGAGCCAAGTAAGAACATCGTGCGCGGGTTCGAGGCCTACGGCAACCTGCTGGAGCGCCGGCCGGAGCTCGTCGGGCGGGTCAAGTTTCTGGCGTTCCTGGTGCCCTCCCGCACGCGCCTGGAGGAGTATCAGCGGTACCGGAAGGCCGTCCTCGACGCGATCGAGCGGATTAACGGTCGGTTCGCGCGGCCCGGCTGGCAGCCGATCGAGGTGTTTTACGAGAACAACTACGCTCAGGCCATCGCCGGCATGAGTCTGGCCGACGCCCTGCTGGTCAACCCGATCATGGACGGGATGAACCTCGTCGCCAAGGAGGGGCCGATCGTCAACGAGCGGAACGGCGTGCTGGTCCTCTCCGAGGGCGCCGGGGTCCACCACCAGTTGGGCGAGGCGGCGCTGTCGGTCGCGTCAGGCGACGTCGAGGGCACCGCCGACGCACTCTACAACGCGCTGGTCATGCCCGAAGCCGAGCGCGCCCTCCGGCTGCGGCATCTGCGCGAGGCAATCGCGGCCGAGGACCTCGATTGGTGGATTCGGCGGCAATTCGAGGACCTCGCGGACCTCGTCGCCGTCCCCGAGCAGCCGAGCGAGGACCGGCTCCTGGCGGTGAGCTGATGGGCCGACGGCGACCCCTGAAGAATCCCACGTCGCGTCTACAGCAGCCGTTCCAACCATTCGACGACGCCGTCGACGCCCTCGAGGATGAGGTCGGCCTCGGCAAGCAGCGCGGGCGGCGTCTCCGCTCCCCGGGCCGCGACGGTCAAGGCCAGGCAACCAGGCAGGGAACGAGCGGCGCGGAAGGCGTCGAGATCAGTCCAGTCGTCGCCCGCGACACCGATCGCGCCGACACCGGTTTCGGCGACGATCGTTCGCAGCGCGACGCCCTTATCGACCCCAGGCAGCCGGAGTTCGACCAGGCAGCGGCCCGGTGCCGCGACGAGACCGAGCGGCTCGGCGGCGGCGCGAACCCGTGCCGTCAGCTCGGCGACCAGGGCGGCATCGCCTTCCTGGCCTCGGTAGTGAAAGGCAATGCTGGCGGGCTTGCGCTCGATCCGAATGGCTGGTGAGAGTTGCCCGACCGCGGCTTCGGCCCTGGCCAGGCGGTCCGGTGCATCAGGGCCAATCTGGGCGACCCGGGTCGATCCGTTGGGCGCGCGGATCGCTCGTCCGTGACCGCCCGAAAGCCAGAGGCCCGGCACGTCGACCCGTCCGGACAGGTCGTCGAGGCTCCGACCGCTGAGGACGGCGACGACCGCGTAGCGCGGGGTAAGACCGTGCAGCGCGCCCCGGGCGCGTGGCCCGAGGCGCGCCAGCGCCGGATCGGCGACGATCGGCGCGAGCGTCCCGTCGAAGTCGAGAAACAACCCGGCGTGCGCCGGATCGGCGAAGAAGCCGGCCGCCATCACGTGGATTCGCGCCGGATCACGAGGACCGGGCACGATGCGTGTCGGATGACGTCGCCGGCGATGCTGCCCAGAACCAGGCGCCCGATGGCGCCGCGCGCGTGGGTCGTCAGGGCGATCAAATCGGCGCCCAATCGGTCCGCCGTTCCCAGAATGACGTCGGCCGGCGGCCCCTCGGGGTCTTCGTGACTCACCAGGATGCCTTGCCCACGCAGGCGCTCGGCGATGCTGGCGAGGTAGGCCGCCGCGTCCTGATGCTCCTGCTCGACCAGCGGGAGTGGATTCACCGGCAGGCCCGGCTCGTCGGGCGACGACACCGGAATCGTCTCGGCGACGATCATCTCGGGCGATTCGGTCGCCCAGACCAGCTCGACTTTGGAGGCGAAGCCCTTCGCCAGCGCCTCGACGTGCGGGAGAATCCTCTCCGCCTCCGGCGTCCCATCGAGCGCGACCACGATTTGCTGATACATCGGTCTCCTTCCTACGTTTCTGACTCCTTCCATTGTAATGGGTTTTGACGATCAGGTTGCTCAAAACCCATCAGATGGGCCGATTTGACATCGTGAGCCGATCAGGACAAGATGAAGGCGACGCGGAGAGACCCGCCCGGCGCGCCGCGGCCCGAGGAGGATAAACCCGATGCCAGCTGATGACCTCGTCTTCCTGCTCGACGTCGACAATACCTTGCTCGACAACGATCAGGTCGAGCGCGATCTGCGGCGTCACCTCGAAGACGGCTTCGGAGCCGAGCGCGCGGCGCGCTACTGGGAAATCTTCGAGCGGCTACGGACCGAGCTTGGCTACGCCGATTACCTGGGCGCGCTCCAGCGCTATCGGGTGGAGAACTTGCGCGACCCTCACCTGCTGGGCATCTCGCTCTTCCTGGTGGAGTACCCGTTTGCCGACCGACTCTACCCCGGCGCGATCGAGGTGATCCAGTGGCTCGGCACGCTGGGGAGAACGGTGATCCTCTCCGACGGCGACGTGGTCTTCCAGCCCCGGAAAGTCGAGCGCTCCGGGCTCTGGGATGCGGTCGACGGCAACGCCCTGATCTACATCCACAAGGAGCAGATGCTGGCCGACGTGGCGGAGCGCTACCCGGCGCGCCACTACGTCATGGTGGATGACAAGCTGCGCATCCTGGCCGCCATGAAGGCCGCCTGGGGCGAGCGCCTCACCACGGTTTTTCCCCGGCAGGGCCACTACGCCCTCGACCCGAGCATCACCGCGGCGTATCCTCCGGCCGACGTCGCCATCGAAAGCATTGGCGATTTGCTGGGGGTCGAGCCGAACCGCCTCAGAGGGTAGGTTGCCGGGGGCGCCTGGGCCAGCGCGGTCGTCAGCGCCGCCTCGCCGCTCTCGGCCTCCTCGACCTGATAACCGGCGTAGGAAAGACCGCGCCGGAGCACGCGCAGAATCTCCGGGTCGTCGTCGACCACCAGAATGCGTTGCCGTGCCAGCACTGGCCCTCCCCGTTTCAGTATGCCCGTCCCACGGTGGGGTATGATAGAAGGCGACGAGGGAGGAATCGACGATGACGACGAATTCGCTGCCGCTGACCCGGCGCCCGGCCTGGCGGGCGCTCGAGGCCCATTACCAGACCATCCGCGACCTTCACCTCCGGACGCTCTTCGCCGACGATCCGGGTCGGGGCGACCGCCTCACCGCCGAGGCGGCCGGCGTCTTTCTGGACTACTCGAAGAACCGGGTGACCGACGAGACGATACGCCTGCTGGTGAGCCTGGCCGAGGAGTGCGGCCTGCGCTACCGAATCGACGCGATGTTCTCAGGTGAGAAGATCAACCCGACCGAGCAGCGCGCCGTGCTCCACGTGGCGCTGCGCGCGCCACGGGGCGAATCGATCCTGGTCGACGGCCAGAACGTCGTTCCCGAAGTCCACGAAGTCCTGGACCGCATGGCGGGCTTCAGCGAGCGCGTCCGGAGCGGCGCCTGGAAGGGCCACACCGGCCAGCGGATCCTTAACGTCGTCAACATTGGCATCGGCGGGTCGGACCTCGGTCCGGTCATGGCGTACGAAGCTCTGAAGCACTATAG
>JBOGTX010000547.1:0-2301 GCA_050695695.1 Chloroflexota bacterium | reverse complement strand
GGTTTACGTGAGTAACTCGCTGTACAGGTCGTGGGACGAGCAGTTCTACCCCGAGGGCATTCGCGGCTGGGTCGCGAAGCTCGACGCGCGGCCCGAGGGCGGGATCGCGGTCGATCCGGAGTTTTTCGTCGAGTTCAAAGGCGAGCGTCCCCACCAGATCCACCTGGAGGGTGGAGACTCGTCGTCGGATTCGTATTGTTATCCGTGATCCCGTCGGCCCACGTTCTCTGGCCGTGGCTGGCGCTCGTCCTGCTGGGCGTCTACCACGGCGTCAACCCGGGCATGGGCTGGCTTTTCGCGGTCGCCCGTGGCTTCCAGGAGGGCAAGCGGCGGGCAGTCGTGGAGTCGCTGATTCCGATCGCGGTCGGCCACGAATCCTCGGTGACCCTGGTGGTGTTCCTGGTCAGCGCGTTCGAGCTGGTGGCGGCGCCGCAGATCCTGCGAATCGTCGGCGCGGTCGCGCTGATCGGGTTCGGCGCGTTCAAGCTGGCGAAGCCGCTGTCTCACCCGCGCTGGGTGGGCATGCGGGTCAGCCGGCTCGACCTGGTGCTCTGGTCGTTCCTGATGTCGACGGCGCACGGGGCCGGACTCATGCTCTTCCCGATCCTGCTGGCGCTGCCGACCGCGGCGCTCGACCGCGCCGACGAGGCGCCCAGCGCGGTGCTTGGCGCGACGGTCGTGACCGACCTCGCGGCGGTGATGATTCACAACGCGGCGACGCTGATCGTGATGGGCACGATCGCGTTGATCGTCTATGACCGGATCGGCCTGGGAGTCTTGCGCCGCGCCTGGGTCAACCTCGACACGATCTGGGCGGTCGCGGTGATGGGGGCCGGCGTCGTGACACTGGTGACGTAGAGCAGGCACTCCTGCTCCTGGTACGCCTTAACTTAAAAGGGCGCCACGGCCAGGCACTCCGGAGTTGCAATTGATGAACGAATCAACTGACCACATCTTTCAGGAGCCGCCGGATCAATTGGATGAGACCTGGACGAATGGCATCCTGGTCGGGGGTATGGCTTCAGAGCGCGACAACCTTGAGGTAGCAAGAGCATACGTGCAAGCTGCCGAAGCGCTCATACTCACTCATACTCGCGGCAGTGGACTGTAAAGAAGCTTGGTGCTACGCTTACCCGATTTTCTTCTTGTAGAGGTCTTCACGGATTGAAAGGCGCGGTCATTCGATACAGAACGGAGCCACCGCGGGCCAACAGGCCGGGTGATACAATAGGCGTAGATGGCGTTCGTGTGGAGAGACTGACGCGCAATGAGCGATCTTTTGTCTCGAATCGAGATACCCCCGTCCGTGTCAGTGACGCCGGCGGAGATCGAACGGCGACGCCAGCTCTTTGACGAGGTCGCGCGCCTGAGGCAGGCCATGCCCCCACTTGGATTCGACGCCGCGGAGCTAGTCCGGCATTTACGAGACGAGCGCGACGACCCGAGTGAGTGATCCTCCACGCTACGTCGTTGATGCGTCCGTTGCCGTGAAGTGGCATCTCCGCGACGAAAGCCACGAGGACGAAGCACGATTGGTCCTGATCGATTACCGCGGTGGTGCTTCACAGTTAATGGCTCCAGACCACATCCGCTACGAAGTGCCCAGCGCGATACTCGGCGCGGTGAGACGAGGACGGTTGCCGGCCGACGTCGGGGCAACCGCGATTCGGCAGTTCCTTTCTTGGGGCATCCAGACGGTCGCGTCCGGGGAGTTGATTCAGATCGGCTACAGCTTCTCGGTTCGCTTTCGGTGCTCGCTCTACGACGGACTCTATCTGGCACTGGCCGAGCTCACCGGCTCGCGGTTCATCTTCGCGGATCAGCGCCTTCGGAATAACCTCGCCGACAGCTTTCCGCTCGCGGTTTGGATCGGAGATTACCCGGTCTTTCGGTCATCGATCGGCTAGGAGCGCGGTCGAAAACCCCCATTCGACCAACTTCGGCGGCCAAGATTTGGCGGATTTGCGCCAAATCTTGCTGACTACAATCACGCTAACGGCCTTCTCGGCCGCGCTCCGAGCCGACCACTCCGCTTCGCGAGTATTGCCTCTACCCCGGCGTTGGCGTCACCGCCGCCGACGGGATCATGCCAAGCTGCTTTAGGATGTCGCCCCCTAACACCCGAACGACGCTGCCGGGCGGCGGCATGCCGGGAACGCTCTGGACCCAGTGCTGGAAGGCGATGCGCTGGAAGCGCTGGACGATGAACGGACCGTGCTGCTCCGGCTTCGACTCGGGAAGGCCGTAGAGGTTGATCGCCTGGTCCAGCGAGCCGGCCGAGAGATACTTCTGCTTGATCGC
>JBOGTX010000546.1:0-7009 GCA_050695695.1 Chloroflexota bacterium | reverse complement strand
TCGCGCAAGCGCTGCTATCTCCATCCCCACCGCCCCGCCGAGCAGAAGTGCAATCGCTGCAAGACCTGCCTGTGTGAAGAATGCGTTCACGAGTTTCAGGGGCAATACCTTTGCGAGCACTGTCTCGAGGAGCTCGACTTCATCGAGGCGACCCGACCGACCTTTGCCGACCACGTGCGCGGCTTCTTTCACTCCCTTCGCAACACTGTCATCGCCATCGTCGTGATTGGCGCGATCTGCGGTGGCCTGTTCTACGCCTTCCGGGGTTTGATGGATCAGCCGATCACGCCCGAGCAGATGGCGCGCTTTCGCTACGCGGCCTCCGGTAGCTTCCAAACCGCGGATGGCATCAACGTTAACAGCACGGTGCTGGGAGCATCGGTCGCGTCATTCACCAGCCAGCGCAAAGGCTATGAAGCCACCCACGTCATCAATGAGTATTCCGGCCCAGATTATCCAGGCTGGCGCTCGGCGGACGCGACCTTTCCCCAGGACTTCGTCGTCGCCCAGCAGAACCTCAGCGCCGTCTCCAAGGTGATTCTGACGCAGCAGCCGAACGAGCCACTGAATACCTGGGCGAAGGATTTCGAGATCCAGGCATCATCCGAGGGACCAAATCGCGGCTTCGTGACCATCGGCCAATGGCAGCTCCGGCCGGTGGCCGGGCCGCAAAAGTTCACGTTCAAGGCAACGCCCTCGAAGTGGCTGCGCCTGAGGATCCTTTCCAACTACGGAAGCGGTGAGTACACCTCGCTCGCCGAGTTCGACGCCTACGTCGTCCCCGCGAACCCGCTCGGCGCGCCGGGCGCGGCCGGGGCTCCAACGCCGTAAAACGGACGTGGCCTCGCCCCCCTCACGCTTTCGGGCCCACCGCTATCACGTCATGTCATGGCACGTCACGAACCTTTATCGGTCGATGAAGCGCCACAGCTCGCCGCCCAGCGATACGGCGAACACATGTCGATCCTCGAGATAATCCGGCGACAGCATCACCGCGACGATCGACTTCTGAGTCAGACCGCCGCTGACCGCCTTCCAACTCAGTCCGCCGGTCGCCGACTTGTACACACCGTCGCTCGTCGCGGCGAACAGCGTCCGATCGTCGGAATAGCCGGGGGATACCGCCAGCGCCACCACTGAGCCGTTGATCGGCGCCACCGGCTCCGCCTTCCAGACCCGACGCCGCGAGAACCCTTCGGCGGATGTGCTCGGCAGCATCGGACGGAGAACCGCGTTGTGCACCCCGACGAAGAACATCCCGGTGCCGGCAAAGGACGACGGGATTCCAAACGCGACCCAACGATTGTTGCTGCGATAGGTCGTCTGGCAGGACAGCTTGTCGCCGGACTCGTCGCCACGCCAGATCGCGGCGATCCCGGTCCCTTGCTTCGGATCGACGGTGTAGGTGCCGATGAAAAGCGCCCGGTCCCGCTCGAAACCCGGCGAGCAGACGAGGGCGACGATCTCCTCGCTGATCTGCTGTCGAATTGGCTGCCAGTGCAGGCCCCCGTCCTCGGAGCGGAGAATGCGGTTATCGCCGGTGGCGGCGAACACCACGCGGTCGGCCGGAAATCCCGGCGAGACGGCGAGCAGTCGCACGTCGACGCTCGAGAGCTCCTCGCCAAGGCACTCCCACGTCTGGCCAGCGTCGACGCTTCGGTAGAGACCCTCGGCGCTGCCGGCTAGCAAGGTCTGGTCGGTCGCGAATCCGGGCGATACCGCCAGGGCCGGAATCTGGAGCGTCGGCAGCCCATAGTTGACCGGCGCCCAGGAAACGCCACCGTCGCGAGAGCGTTCCACTCCATTGTCCAGACTGGCACTAAACAGCGTCTGGTCGGCGGCGAATCCCGGTGACGCCGACAGCCCCACCACCAGTCGACCAGCCAGGCCGTCGTTGGAGGGGTACCACGTCTGTCCGCCGGTCTCCGATCGGAGCAGGCCACCCTGGGCCTGACCGGCGAAGACGATCGCGGTTTCCGGATCCCGACCGGTCATCGCGACGGTCATAACCGAGGCGCCAGTGGAGCGAAGCCAATGATCGCCGCCATCGGTCGAGCGGAACACGCCATCACTGGTCGCGGCCAGCATCGTCCGATCGGCGCCGAAGCTCTCCGAGAGGGCGAGCCAGTTCACGCTCAGGTCGGCGAGACCTTCGTTGATCGCCTGCCAGGTCGCGCCCCCGTTCGTGGACCGAAAGACCCCCTGCGACTCGGTTCCCGCGAAGATCGTCTTGTCATTCGCGTAGTCAGGGGACGTTGCGAGCGACTGGACGACGTATTCGGCGTCGCCGATGTTCACGGCTCGCCAGGCGCGCCCAGCGTTCGGGCTGCGATACAGGCCAGACGTCGTCGCGACGAAGATCGTCTGGTCCTGACCGAAGTTCGGCGAGATCGCGATCGCCAGCACCGAGAGGTCCAGCAAGCCAAAGTTGCTGGGATTCCAGGTCCTTCCCCCATTGGTCGAGCGCAGCACGCCCGCGCCCTCGGTTCCCGCCACGGCGATCCCGTCCGAGTCGAAGCTGGGCGACAGGGCAATCGCCGTGACCGACGATCCCTGACTCCAGAACTCGACCGGAAACCACTTTTCGCCGGCGTCCGCGGAGCGGAAGAGCCCACCCTGGCGCGTGCCAACCAGAACCGTCTTGTCTTTCTCGAATTTCGGGGAAACGGCGATCGCGTCGATGAAGGGGCTATTGAGGCCACTGCCCGCCGGTCCCCAGTGAATTCCACCATCGGTCGAGCGATAAAGGCCGGCGAGAGTGCCGGCGAAAACAGTCTGGTCCTTGTCGAACCGCGGAGATGTCACGACAACCGAAACGGTCCCGCCAACTCGCGGACCAATCAAATGCCAGCGTCCAGCCTCTAGCGTCTGCGTCTTTTCGATAGTCTCCATGTATCACCCAGGTTCCAGACTTCCAGTTTGGTAGTGTAGTTGACCCCTAAATGGTTGTCAACGAACGGACGATCGCGCCTTACTCTCGCCTGGCGACGCTCGGCCCCGCCTCCAAAGCGTCCAGCATCTCGTCAATGGTCGCCCCCGACGGCGATCGATAGTCCGGGCAGAGCTCGTGCAACGGAGCCAACACGAAGGCGCGCTGGTGCATCGACGGGTGAGGGACGGTCAATCCCCGGCGCTGAATCTGCCGGTCGCCGTAGAGCAGGAGATCCAGGTCGATCTCCCGCGGACCCCAGCGAAACGTCCTCGTCCGGCCCATGTCCCCCTCGATCCGACGGAGCACGCAAAACCACTGCACCGGTCCCAAATCCGTCGTCAGCCGTGCCACCGCGTTGATGAACGGCGGTTGATCGGCAAACCCCCAGGGCTCTGTAGCATAAAGCGACGAGCAGCTCGCCTCGTGGACCCCCGGCGCCCTGGCCAATCGCTCGAACGCCTCGCGGACCATTCGCTCGCGGTCGCCAAGGTTGCTTCCCAGGCCAACGTACGTCTCGACCATTCACGCTCGCCCTCGGACGATCGCATCCGCCACCCGAACCACCTGCGAAGATTGACGGACGTCGTGAACCCGCACGACATCCGCGCCCTGGGCCACCGCCAGCGGAAGCGTCGCCAGGCTCGCCTCCAGTCGCTCCTCCACCGGCAGCCCGAGCAGCCTCCCGAGCGTGCTCTTGCGGGATGTGCCGATCAGCACCGGCGTTCCCAGCTCGCGGAACTCGCCAAGCCGCCGCAGAATCTCGAGATTGTCGCGGTCCGACTTGCCAAATCCGAACCCCGGATCCACGACGATCTGATCGAACGGGACTCCGGCGCCGGTCGCGCGGCCGATCGACCGCGCGAGAAAATCGCGGACTTCCGCTACCACGTCACTATAGGCCGCCGGCCACTTCACGTCCCAGGCCTCCCCCGGCGAGTGCATCAAGATGATCGGCGCGCCATGCCTGGCCGCGACCACCGCCAGGCCGGGATCATCACGCAGTCCGGTCACGTCGTTGATCAGGTGGGCGCCCGCGCTCAGCGCGGCCTCGGCGACGCCCGACTTCCGGGTATCCACCGAGATCGGCACCGTCAGCGCGGCGACCAGCGCTGCCACCGTCGGCACCACCCGCGCTCGCTCTTCCGAGTCCTCGACCGGCCGGGCGCGCGGATTGGTGCTCTCGCCCCCGACGTCGATCAGGTCGGCCCCGTCGGCGACCATCCGCGAGGCCTGGGCAACCGCCAGGTCGATCCGCCGATCCAGGCCATCGCCGGAGAACGAGTCCGGCGTGACGTTGACGATCCCCATCACCAGAGTACGCTTTCCATATTCGAGGTCGCGGCCCCGGCAACGAAGAACGCCGGTTCGGGCCAGGGGAATGCTCAAGGCAGCCATCCCAGCCCGCGTCTCAGTTACCCGCCTGGGCGTAATTTTGAACCCAGGTCATTTTGTTCGCGTCTACCTGGTAACTGACTTGCTTTTGATCCGACTCTTGTTTGCTCAGCCAGCCCTGATAGGCACGGTCCCGCGCGCTGGCGAGCTGCGCCGGATCGAGCGTGCGATTCGGATCCTTCGCGAGCACCTCGATGATGTGGTAGCCGAAAGACGACTTCACCGGCTGGGAGATGTCACCAACCTTCAGGCTGAACGCGGCGGCTTCGAACGCCGGATCCATCACTCCCTTGCCGAACCAGCCAAGGTCCCCGCCCTTGTCGGCGGTTCCAGTGTCCTGGGAATCCTTTTTCGCCAGCGTCGCGAAATCAGCCCCGTTCATCAGTTGCTGTCGGATCGCCTGGGCTTCGGCCTCGGTGTTGACCAGAATGTGGCGCGCGTGGACCTGCTCCTCGGACGTCGGAACGTTCTTCGCCAGGGCATCGGTCAGCCTCGCCTTGAGCACGGCCGGCTTCAAAATCAGGTCGTCGAACTGTGCCACGCTGAGATCGTGCCCCTGACCAACTATTTGCGTGAGTGCCTGCTTCGCCTGATCGCTCGAGATCAGGCCAGGTCCGCTCACCTGGCTGGGGACTGCCTCCAGTCCGAATCCTTGCTGCAGACCGGGTGGGGGCGGGCTCAGTACCCAGCGCAAGGCGGTATCCAGCTCGGCTTGACTGACGGTGAGATTGCGCGCTCTGGCTTCGTTCAAGATCAGGTGCGCCTCGACCAGGTCGGTCAATCCGGTCGTCGAAAGGCTCGATCCCTCGTTACTCAAGGTACCGAGGGTCTGTTGGGCGGCCGCCTCGGCCGCGCTGGGCGTGGCAACCGGCGTCGCGGCGCCCGCCGCGGCTGCCGTCGGCGCGGCCACGGTCGTCGGGCTGGCGGCCGGAGTTGGCACCGCCGCCTCGGCGAGGCTCATCTCCCGTGCCAGCAGTGCCTGGCGGGTTCCGAGGTATCGAGCGTAGTCCTGGACAGTGACCGCCTGGCCACCCACCACCGCCACCGGCTCGTCGCCCAGGTGAAGGACGTTCCGCCAATAGGCATAACCGGGTATCAAAACCACGAGCAGGACGATCAGCGCCGCGCCGGCGGCGACCAATCGCTGATTCCGCCGCTCGCGCCGATGGCGGGCGACCTCGTGGCGCGGCGGCGGCCGAGGCGGGCGTTGAGCCTCCAGCTCGGCATGCCGCACGCTTCGCTTGGGACGGTATGATCGCGTTTCCATCTGCTTTCTTCGTCGAACCTCGTGGACCTGCGGCGACTCGCGCCGTCACTCCCCGACGATCTAGGCGGTCGGCTCGGCGGTTGGGGTCGCCTCGGACGGCGCCGTCGCCGGGGCCGGCGTCTCGGCGGGCGGAGCCACCGGGGCGGGCAGTGCCATCGGCACGACCGGCGGCGGCTGCACCGGCATGAACGGCGGCGGCTGGTACCAACCACCCTGTCCCTGTCCGAGAATGTGCTGCGCCGTGTACGGCAGGAGCGCGATGTGCCGCGCGCGCTTCAGCGCGTGGGCGAGTCGCCGCTGATGCTTGGCGCAGGTACCGGTCTTTCGCCGCGGCTCGATCTTGCCGTGCTCCGAAATGAATCGGCGCAGTCGGGTGATGTCCTTGTAGTCGATGGCGTCGACCTTGTCGACGCAGAACTGACAGACCTTGCGGCGGGGCGTATAACGCCCACGGCCACGGCCGCGGGGTCGGGGCGGGCCACCACTCGACGGCGCGCTGCTGGGCGGGTCCGCCGATGGTGCGGGCGATACGGGATCAGTTGGCAACGAATCCTCCTCGGAAGGTCTTACGATTGTTCACTATCAAAATGGCAGATCGTCCGGATCGACGTCGCCGTCGACGTCTTCCGCCGGGCCGGCGCCAACCGGCGCTTCCGCGCCGCGCGGGCGGCTATCCAGGAACAACACCGTCGCCGCGACGACCTCGGTGCGATGGTGCTTCTGTCCGTCTTGTCCATCCCAGGATCGCGTCTGCAAGCGTCCTTCGACGTAGACGCGCCGCCCTTTGGAGAGCGACTGATTGCACGTCTCGGCGAGCTTGCTCCACGCCACGACGTTGAACCACTCGGTCTCTTCTTGCTGCTGACCATCCTGAGCGTTCCAACGGCGGCTCACCGCGACCGAAAACGACGTGACCGCGGTGCCGTTCGGCGTATAGCGCATCTCGGGGTCGCGTCCCAGGTTCCCGATGATCATGACTTTGTTCAGGCCAGCCATCTCCACCTTCTCCCGACTACTTCGACCAGCGACGACCGATCGAGGAGATAGTCGCGGGCCGCCACTCAGCGGCGCAGGAACATGTAGCGCAGAACGTCCTCGGAAAGCTTCAGGTTACGCTCGACCTCCGGCAGACTGTCCGGGCGCGCCCGAACCTGCATCACGACGTAGGCACCATCGCGCTGGTGCTTGACCGGATAGGCGAGTCGCTTCCGTCCAACCGGAACGACGTTGATCATCTCGCCGCCTTCGCCGGTGATCCAGCCCTGAACCTTCTCGGTGGCGCTCGAGAGACTCTCTTCGGTCAACGTCGGCTTCAGAATGAGGGTAAGCTCGTAGTCCCGCACCTGGGGCTCCTTTCTCTGGGTTTGATCCGGTCGCCTGAAGACGGGTGCAAAGCGTCGTCCGGCGCACGGATCAGA
>JBOGTX010000545.1:0-2853 GCA_050695695.1 Chloroflexota bacterium | reverse complement strand
CACCTGATCGAGGTCCAGCTCGTTCAGACCGAGCGTCGCGCGAAGCTCGCGCGCGGTCGTCCCGGCGGCCCCGTCGAGCAGGATCGTCAGCGCCGTAGCGACGCTGACCGGCGACAGCGCCACGTTGCGCGCGACGTCCTGACCGGCGAGCTCGCGAAGCAACCGGAAACCGAGCTGGTTGTAGGCCGTGGCGACGGCACGCGCTGGCTCCATGTTCGATGCACCTACTGATTCCGTGGCCGGGACGGCATTGGCCAACCGGATGACCCGGACATCCTACACCCATTTGACGCACGATCGATTCCGGGCATACCATTCCACCGGGGAGGATCGATGACTCGGGATCTAGCGTTGGGAGTCCTGGACCAATCGCCGGTCCGGCAGGGCGGAACGGCGGCGCAGGCGCTGCGCGAGACGGTCGAGCTCGCCAAAGCGGCGGAGCGCTTCGGTTACCGTCGCTACTGGGTGGCCGAGCACCATAACGCCGCCAATTTCGCCGGGACCGCGCCGGAGATCCTGATCGGCCAGATCGCGTCGCAGACTGCGACGATTCGGGTCGGGAGTGGCGGGGTGATGCTCTCGCACTACTCCGCGCTGAAGGTCGCCGAGACATTTCGGATTCTCTCCGCCTTCTATCCCGGCCGGATCGACCTGGGCATCGGTCGGGCGCCGGGCAGCGATCAGCGGACGGCGGTCGCGCTCGTCCACCCCCGGCCGGTGGCCGACCTCGACGAGTTTCCGCGACAGGTAGCCGACCTGGTGAGCTTTCTCGCCGATCGACTGCCGGAAGACCACCCTTTCGCCGACATCGCCGCCCACCCCGGTCCCCCGCCCGCCGATATGCCGGACGTCTGGCTGCTGGGATCGAGCGATTATAGCGCCCGGTTGGCCGCGAATCTTGGCCTGCCCTTCGCCTTCGCCGACTTTTTCGGCAACGCCGGCGATTACGGTCCCCGGGTCGCCCAACTCTACCGCGATCGGTTCCGTCCTTCCGACTTTCTCGCCGAGCCGAGGCTCGACGTCGCCGTCCACGTGATCTGCGCCGATACCCGAGAGCGCGCCGCCAGAGTCGCGTCGAGCGCGAGGCTAATGGTCGCGCGGCTCCGAACCGGCGCCCCGCGAACGGCTCTCCTGCCGCCGGATGAGGCGATCGGCTACCTGCGGGAAACGCTGCCAGGCGCCTTGATCGCCGACTTCACCCGGCACTACGTCGAAGGGGATCCCGACCTGGTGCGCGATCAGCTCCTCGCGGTGGCCGAGCGCTACGAAACGCATGAGCTGACGATCGCCACCAACTGCTTTTTCTTCGAGGACCGGGTGCGCTCGTACGAGCTGGTCGCGCGCTCATTCCCCGGGTAGGCAAACCGCGAAGGCGGTGCCTTCGCCCGGCACGCTTTCGAGCGTGATCGTTCCCCGGTGCAGCTCGACGATCTTCCGAGCGATCGCGAGCCCTAGCCCGCTGCCCTCGGTCGAGCGTTCCCGCGACTTGTCGGCCTTATAAAAGCGCTCGAAGATGTGGGCCTGGTCGTCCTCCGGAATGCCGATGCCGGTGTCCGCGATGCGGAAGTCGACCTTACCGCCCCGCCGCTCGAGACTGATCCGGATGCTCCCTCCCTCCGGCGTGAACTTGATGCTGTTGTGGATCAGATTGATCCAGACCTGGCCAAGCAGGTCTTCGTCGCCACGGGTCGTGACCTCGTCGAGCGCGACGTCCAGGTCGAGGCCCTTGCCGGCCCACTGAGGCTCGCCGGCCAGAATCAGGTTTCGCACCTGCTTATCCAGGCGAAAGGGTTTTGGGTCGAAGGTGACCTGCTGGGCGTCGAGCGACGCCAGCCGAAGCAGGTTGTCGGTCAGCCGCGAGAGCCGGGTGCTTTCGGTCTCGATGATCGTCAGGTAGTGGCGTCGCTCGTCCGGCTGAAGGTTGTCGGCCCGCAGCGCCTCGGCAAACCCCCGGATCGAGGTGAGGGGAGACTGGATCTCGTGCGAGACGTTGGCGACGAACTCGCGCCGCATCTGCTCGACTCGCCCCAGCTCGAGGGCCATCCGGTTGACGCTCTTCACCACGTCGCCGAGCACCACCGCCTCGCCCCCGTGAAACGTGTTATCCAACCGAACGTCGAAGTCGCCCCTGGCGATTCGCTCGATCGCCTCGACGATCGGCCGGACGGCGCTCGCCTGCCTGGCTCGAATGCGCGAGCCAAACGCCCTGGCGGCGACGGAGAGAATCAGGCCGCCGAGGAACAACGCCACCAGCGAGCTGATCGTCTGCCCGACGATGAATCGATCGTCTGGGGGCGGCCGGTGATCGACCAACGCCACGACGAAAAAGGTGGCCGCGAAGACGACCGCGAAAAAGAGTAGGACGCTTGCGATCCCGGCCACCGCCTTGAAGACGTGGGTATGGATCATGGCCGTGGCTCGATCCGGTAGCCCAGCCCCCGAATCGTCCTGATCCGGAACGAGTGCCGTTCTTCGGGAAATCGCTCGCGCAGCCGGTTGATGTGCACGTCGAGGGTCCGCTCGTTTCCCTCGAAATCGAGGCCCCAGATGTCTTCGATCAGCTGGTCCCGGGAGTAGGTCCGACCCGGCGCGCCGGCCAGCTTGAAGAGGAGCTCGAACTCCTTCGGCGGAATCGTCAGCGGCTCGCCGTTCACCGTCACCTCGTGGGTCTTACGGTCCATGCGCAATTCCCCGAGCTGGACCGTCTGGGATGTGGCAATTCGGTAGCGTCGGAGGAGGGCGGTGACCCGCGCCACCAGCTCGAGCGGCTCGAAGGGCTTGACCAGGTACTCGTCGGTTCCGAGCGCGAAGCCCTTGATGCGCTCGCGGGGCTCCCCGCGCGCGGTGAGGATG
>JBOGTX010000544.1:0-1708 GCA_050695695.1 Chloroflexota bacterium | reverse complement strand
CCGGACGTCGAGCGCATCCAGAAGGTGACCGCGGAGGTTGCCGCGAACCAGGCGCCGGACCTGTGGCACCACAACTACGGCGTCATCCGCCTCTGGGCGTCCCAGGGTCAGCTACTCGATCTTACCGATCGACTCAAAGGTTACGACAAGCTGTTTCTACCGGCGTTTATGGCTTCGACCATTTACAAGGGACACTTCTGGGGCCTCCCGCACACGACTGACACGTCCGCGTTGTTCTATCGCGAAGACGCGTTACAGGAGATTAGCGTCCTACCGCCGACTGACATCAAGGAGTCCTGGACCTTCGATCAGTTTGGCGTGATCTGTGACAAGCTGCTGAAGGCGGGAAAGCAACTGTAGTGAACCCCAAAGGTTGGACCACTTTTGAGGTTTCGTAGCCGATGTTAGTCCGCATAGGCGGCCTCGAACTCGGCGGGCGTGAGGTAGCCGAGGGACGAATGAATCCGCTTGGTCATGTAGACGTCGTCGAGGAAGTGGCCGATGTGCGCGTGGGCAGCGGCGAGGTCCTGGTAATCGTGCAAGGAAACCTCTTCCTCCTTGAGCGTGCGCATGAAGCGTTCGGCAAAAGCATTCTGGGTCGGCTTGCCGACATCGGACATGCTGACCTGGATGCCCGCGGCTTCCAAGACCGCGACGTAGCCGTGCGCCGCGTACTGGACGCCTTGATCGGAATGATGCACCTCGGGACAGCGCTGGGTCAAGGCGCGCGCGAGCGCGGTTTTGGACAAGGTTTCGGTCAAGTCGTGGGCCAGCTCCCAGCCGCGAATCGCGCGGGTGAACACGTCGAGGATCACCGCCAAGTAGACGAACTCGCGCGGCAACCGGATATAGGTGATGTCCGCACACCACACCTGATCGGGCCGGACGATCGCCAGGTCGCGGATGCGGTTCGGGAAGCGCCCGAAGCCGTGGGTGCTGTCGGTGGTTTGGCAGTAACGCTTGACCTGGACGAGGAGGTTCGCCGCGCGCATGAGCGCCAGGACGTGTTTGTGATTGGCGACGATGCGTCTTCGCCCGAGCTCGACGGTGATCCGTCGATAGCCGTAGCGCGGAAACTCCACCGCGATCGCCTCGATGGCGTCGCGCAAGGTGAGATCGGCCGTGAGATCCCGCTGGCTCGTATACGCGTAGCTGCTGCGCGCGACGCCCAGGGTGCGACAGAGGAAACGAACCGACCAGATCGGGTTCTCGGCGTGAAGGGAAGCGATCATCTGTCGCTGCTCCCCGATCGCGAGCTGGGCCAGCTCAAGGCTTTTTTTCCCGCCGCGAGCTCCATCGCCTGTTGGCCAACCAACCGTTCCAACTCGGCGATCCGCACGGCCTCCCCTTGTGCCGCCTTGGGCTCCGCAAACAGCTCCGGCGTCCGCTCGACCACGACCTTGCGCCACTGGCCAAGCAGGTCCGCTCCGATCTCGTGCTCCCGACACAGCTGCGCCATCGTCTTGTCGCCACGAAGCAATTCCAGAACAACCTTCGCCTTGAACTCGGGCTCAAACTTGCGCCGTTGTCGCATATCCGAACTCCCTTCCGCTTCGACCAGGTTAACTCTTGATAAGCACCTGGTCCAGTTTCAGGGGTTCACTACATAATTCAGTTCTGTTGGATAAGGGATGACGACCAGCGGGGCCTCGGGGAATATCTGATGAACCTGAGCGAGAAGGACATTGAACTCTTCTGTCGCCAGTAC
>JBOGTX010000543.1:0-1962 GCA_050695695.1 Chloroflexota bacterium | reverse complement strand
GGTCGACCACGAGCGTCTGCCGGAGATTCGGAAGCAGTTGAAGCGACTCGGCCAGACGCCACGCGTGGTGATGGAGTAGCCGTGCCCCAATCGAACGAGCCGGTGATCTCCGAGCTGGCCGCCTTTGCCGATCTGTACAGCCTCGCGACGCTGAAGCGCGTGACCCGGACCCTGAATCTGTCGATTGCCACCAGCTCGCGCGAAGGCTTCGTTCAGGGGCTGGCGCGCTTCCTGGGAACCGATGCGCACCGCGTCCTCCTGGAAAAGCGCCTGGCGCCGCGCGATTGGCAGGTCCTCGACGTCCTGCCTTTTCGGATCGGTCCGATTCGGATCCGCGACTTCGTGGCCGCGCTACGCGATCGCGAATTCTCATCCCGCGACGCCCTGGCTGAGCTCGAGCGTTTGCTTTCACTTGGCTGCTTCCTTCTATCGGACGAGCTCGCCTACGCTCAACGCCAGGGGATCGATCAATCGGCGCTCCGGATCGCCTTCCACCAGGGCTGGATCTTGCTCACCCCGGGCATCCCCGGATGGGCTAAAGACCATCGCGCGGCCTCGCTTGGCCTGGCGCCGGTCGCGCCCCCGGGCACGCCGAGCGAGGCCAGCTACTCCGACCTGCACCGCGCGGTCTTTATCCTCTTGAGCGAGACCGCGCGCAAGCCGATGCGCCTGACGGCGAAGGGCAGCCCGTACAAGACCGAGATCGCGCGCCTGGCCGACGCCCTGGCCCACGAATCACCGGCCCCGGGACGTGGGGCAAAGCGGAGTAAGGGCTCCACGCCGGTCCCGCCGATTTTCTGGTTTGCCCTGGCCGCGCTGATCGCCAGCGAGGTTCTCGCTCGAAACGGCCAGGAGATCGCGCCCTCGGCGGACGCCCGAGAGTTCCTGGCGAGCCCGACCGACCACCAGGTTCGGCGCCTCCTGACCGGGTGGCTGAACGGACGGTACGACGACGTCAGCCGCATCCCGACCCTGGCCACCTACGGCGAGCCCCTGGAAGGCGACCCGCGCCCCGATCCCTGGCGCGGCGACGACGAGGACGACCCATTCGTCTCCCTCGGCTCGATCGGTCGGGCGCGGGCGGTCGTCGTCGAAGCGCTCAACGTTGGGGTTGCCGCGGATCGGGGCGCCTGGTACGCGATCGACGACCTGGCGACGCTGGCCTACCGGCAAGACCGCGAGATGCTCTTTCCGCGCTACCCCGATGTCGAGCTCCTGAACGAGCACGGGTATCGCAACGCGGGGTCGGACCACCGCGAGCCGGAGATCTACGACGGCGTGCGCCGAGCGAATGCGAGCCGCGACGCCGACGCGGTGCTCTACCGCGATCGTGACTGGCTGGAGGTGGAAGGCGCTTTCACCCGCCAGGCCCTCGTCGAGGCGCTCGCCTGGCTCGGACTGGTCGACGTCGGGCCGACGAGCGACTCAGCCGATCGCTTTCGGCTGACCGAGCTTGGCCAGCGCGTGTTCTCGGGTTCACTCGCGCCGCCAAGCGCCGCGGACGACGGCCCGCCGGCGGTGGTGCAACCCAACTTCGACGTCGTGGTCGTCGACGCGCTGGCGAATACCGCGCTCCTCTCCCAGCTCGACGAGTTCGCCGAGCGTCGGAGCATCGACCGCGCCGCCACCTATCGTCTGACCCAGGCCGATCTGCTGCGCGGCCTGGACCGAGGATGGACGGCGGCGCGCGTCTTCGACCTGCTCGAATCGACCAGCCGCGCGCCGGTGCCGCAAAACGTGGCCTACACCCTCCGTGAATGGATCGCCGCCTACGAGCGGCTGACCGTCCGCGAACAGGCGAGCCTGCTCGAGGCCGATAATCCGTCCCAGCTCGAGACGTGGCTGAAGGATCCCACGATCTCGCCACTGCTCGCGCGGCGGCTCGGCCCGACCAGCGTGCTGGTCGCCCCGAAGGATGCCGACCGCCTGATCGCCGCGCTGGCCAGTGGCGGCGGTCCAATC
>JBOGTX010000542.1:0-2956 GCA_050695695.1 Chloroflexota bacterium | reverse complement strand
CGTCCTTGCAATTCTATCAAATATATATATCAGTAAAATCATGAAGCAATTCGCATTTAGGGGATAGCGTCCCGACGCCATCCCCTAAATTCGGGATGCTTCATATCGTGTCTTTCACACCCGAACCTGAATCAAGTCGCCGAGCCGCTCCTCGAGCTGGGCGCGCAGCTCGTGATAGCGGGTCTGAAACTCGGCCGCTCCCAGCCAATCGCTCCACATGATCAGCGCATCCTCGTTGTTGTCGCTGTAGTAGCGGCGGCGCGTTCCTTCCTCGTGGAAGCCATATTTGCGGTAGAGCGCCTGGGCCGAGTGATTGCTGACGCGGACTTCGAGGGTGGCGCGCCGCGCGCCGATGTTCATCGCGATCTCGAGCAGGGTCGCGAACAGCAGCTCGCCCAGGCCCAAACCGCGAAGGTCGCGCTTCACGCCGATCGTCGTCACGTGCCCCTCGTCAAGCATCAGCCACATGCCGGCGAATCCGACGACGCGCTCCTTGTCCGGCGTCGCCGGCCCGGTCAGCGGGCGGCCGAATGGTCGAAGAAACTGCCCGACCGCGCGTCGGACACCGCCCACCGACTCGCCATTCGGCGCGTTTTGCCGAAGTGACTGGCTCGCGTTCTCTTCCTCGAGGACCTCGGCCAGGACGATGTAGCGCCCCATCCGATTATCCCGTAGCTCGCGCCGATACGCGCTCGCCGGCCAGGGCGTCGTGAAGCACTCGCGCTCGACCTCGCCGACGGTGTCGATGTCTTCATACTGCATCGGACGGACGACGTACTGTGTCACCGTGCGCTCCCGATCGTGCCCGCCCGTCCGCTAATCGCCGGACGGCGGAGATAGAGTGGCTGGAGCGTCGCGACGTCGCTGAGGATGCCAGCCTGGACCTGGTGCCAGGCAAGCTCGGCCAGGTAGCCCGCGCGCCGCGGTTCTTCGGCCGGCCGCGGAAGCGCCCCGTCCTCGCCAAAACGTGCCACGATCGCCTCGCGCCACTCCGGACGCAGCTCGCCACAGAACAACGTGTCGGATGGCGACGCGTTCAGCGCGGCTTCCAGCGACGAGAGGTGCGGCTCCTCGATCGTCGCGAAAAGCTGGTCACTGGCCTGGTATAACGCGGTCGCCACTTCGCCCAGACCGGCGTTTGCCAACGGCCGAATCGGGCGGAAAGTAAGTCGAAATTGGTAGGCCAGCGCGCGTGGACTCTCGATCCCGACGATCGGGATGCCCAGCGACAGACTCATGGCTTTCGCGGTAGCGATCCCCACCCGCAAGCCGTTGAAGCTGCCTGGCCCCAGTCCCACGCCAATCGCCGATAGTTCCGACGTCGTGCTGCCAACCAGCGAGAGTAATCGCTCGGTCTGAGGAAGCAGCTCGCGGGTATGGTCCTGGCCGGCGTACCAGGTCAGCTCACCCAGCACCCGGTCCCGATACAGGCTGATACTGGCCACCGGAGTGGCCGTGTCAATCGCGAGCAGCAACCGCCCCTCCGGTTTCCGCCGCCTTCGCCAGGTCCGCCTCGAACCCTTCGAGCAACGATCGCGGCCGCCCGCCGACCGCGCAAATCTCGATCCGACGCCCGTCTTCAACCGACTCGATTCGCACCCGAAGGTACGCCCCCGGCATGACCGTCTCCGCGACCTCCGGCCATTCGATCACGCACGGTCCGGTCCCGGCGAGGTACTCGTCGAGACCGAGCCCGAGTGCCTCGACCGGACTCTTGATCCGCCAGAGATCGAGGTGATAGAGCGGAGGTTTGCCGTCATCCAGCTCGTAGACGTTGGCGAGGGTGAAGCTCGGACTGATGACCCGCCCCCTGAACCCATAGCCGCGGGCGATCCCCTGGGTGAGACAGGTTTTTCCGGCCCCAAGCGGCCCTTGCAGGAGAATCACGTCCGACGGTAGGAGATGTCTCCCGAGGAGCTCTCCTACTCGGCGCGTCTCCTCGGCGCTCGCGGACGGGAGGGTGCGACACGGCAATTCGCCATCCCGATTGATCGATTGGCGATTGTCGGCGGGATGCCCATCGGCGAGCCAGCCCTGAGTTTCCATGCGCCGTCGTATCCGCTTTGGCTTTGACACCGAATTCTCCGGAAATTATACACGCCACGGAAGCCACGAACAACGCGGCGACCAACGCGGCAACCGAATTCCGACATACTCGCAAGAGTAGGGCCGCGCCGTTGGCTTGACTCGGCGGCGACGATGAGTATAAAGTGTGCCTACTTCCGTTTGGCCGACTAAATACATAGCTGGAGGGCGATGGCGTGGACAAGTTGAGCAGGAGACAAGCGCTACGCAACGTCGTTCTCGGAGGCTTCACGGTCGCGGCAACTTCCTTGGTCGCGGCGTGCGGCGGAGCCGCTCCCTCACCTTCCGCAGCGGGAACGTCCAGCGGCGCGAGCGCCGCGGCGCCTACCGCCGCGCCGGCCGCCAACGCGCAGCAGCCAGCCGCGACGGCGCCGGTTCCCGCCTCCCAGGCGGGCGCGACCCAGGTGGTGCCGGCCTCCCAGGTAGGGGCGACGGCAGGTGCCACGCCGGCCGAGGCGGCCGTCCCCGGCCCGGGCGTTGTCGCGATGCCGCCGAAGTCGGCGACGCCGGTAACCCTTCGCTTCCACATGCGCTCGGGCGGTGAAAAGTCGGAGCCGGCGATCTACGTCTATCGGCCCCAGGAGTGGGAGCAAGGGACCGGCAACAAGGTCAAGCTCGAGCCGATTCCGGGCGGCAACGACTACATTCCCAAGCTCGAAGCGTTGGCCGCTAGCAACACGATCGGGGACCTGACCTGGACGAGCGACGTTTACAGCGAGCACAGCCACCTTGTCAAGTTCAAGGTTCTCGATCAGGTCGATTCCTACCTCAAGACCTACAAGATTTCCAAGGACGAATGGTTCTCGGCGATCACCGACACTCTGACGTACGACGGCGTGATGTACGGCCTGCCGAAGACCGGTCACCCGGC
>JBOGTX010000541.1:0-1655 GCA_050695695.1 Chloroflexota bacterium | reverse complement strand
CGTCTTCAGCGGCTCTAACTTAGAGCCAGTCGTTGCTCAGGTCCATGATCTTCGGCTCGCGGTCCCACCAGAGGTCGAACGTCGTCTCCAGGTCGATCTCGCGCTTCATCTGCGACGCGCGGTAGGCCATCATCTGCTGCTCGGCGATGTGCAGGCCGATCGCGCCATCACAGCGGGGCCGGGCGCTGGTTCGGATGCAGCTGACGAAGTGGCCGACAATGTCGTCCTCCACGCGCTGCTCCGGGATCGTCGGCGCGTAGCAGTGCTCGAGGCCGAGGAATTCGACCGGCTCCGCGTCCGGTACCGGCTTCAGATCGCTCTTCACCACGAGTGGCCGCCCCCAGCGGCTCAGGAAAATCGCCCCGTGTCGCCCGTGCAGGACGGTGCCGTTTTGCATGTACGACTGCGCCCAGTATGATCGCACGACCGCGTGCTGGCCGGTGGCGTACTCCAAGACGATCGTCACGTTGTCGTCGACCCGCGACTCGACCCGTCCACCGTCACCGCAGAGCCGCTTCGGGATCAGGGTGTTGGCGAACGCGGCGACCCGTTGGGCCGGCCCCAGCAGCGCGGCGACTCGCGCCAGTGGATAGACTATTGTATCTAACATGGCACCACCTTCGGCCTCCCGTGAATAGTACCAGTTGGAGCGGGGCGGACCCCGGAAGCTCAGGTCGGCTTCGACGCCGGTGATCTTGCCGATGTACTCCTCGCGAACGTATTTCAACGCGGTCAGGAAGGCGGGATTGTGGACGAAGGGCAGCGCCATGAACGTCACCCTGGCGCGGCTCAGCTCGTCGGCGAGGGTGAGTGCGTGTGGCCAGCGGGTGGTGAGGGGCTTTTCCACGAGGGTGTGCTTGCCGGCGCGGAGCGCGTCGATCGCCATCGGCGCGTGGAGCTGGTGCGGTGTGGCGATCACCACCCCATCGACGTCCGGATCGTCGAGGAGATCGCGGTGGTCGTGATACCAGCGGTCGCAGCCCTGCTCCTTTGCCTTGTTTCGCGCGCTCTCCTCGTGGGCCGCGCAGGTCGCTACGAAGCGAACCCCTGGAAGCTGCTTTGCCTGATTGAAGAAGCGAGCGCTGATCTGGCCGCAGCCGATCATGCCCAGGCGGATCTCATCCATCATCATCTCCTCACCGGAAGCCCGGCCAGCAGAAGTCTATCACTCCCACCACGGATCAGATCGCGGCCATCGCCTGCTCATTTGTCGGGCAGATATGAGGTAAAAAATATTGACAATTCGGCGCGACGTGCTATTGTGGACATGGAGCTGATCCGGCGGACGCCCGTCGGGCAGATCACCCGACTGGCGCCGAATGGACCAGGTCTCCGAGGATGGGGGTCGTTGACCGATCTTCACACGAGGAGGCTTGAATCAATGGAAGTCGCAACCTGGCTGACCATGGTGGCTTTCGCGTACGGCCTGG
This sequence comes from Chloroflexota bacterium, assembly GCA_050695695.1. GTDB lineage: Bacteria > Chloroflexota > UBA6077 > FW602-bin22 > CADDYW01 > JAJPKB01. Next base: position 225 of record JBOGTX010000541.1, on the reverse strand, counting down.
GGGTGTTCTGGTACGATTTGCTCCCCGGCAAGCTGCCCGACCTGCCCTGGAGGGTGGCCGCGTACCCCTTCGCGGTCATGATCCTGGCCGAGGCGTTCGTTCCGCTGGGCCCGAAATTCCTCGACTTTCATCCCGGCTCGGCGGTCATCGCCGCCTTGATTGGCTGCATTATCGACTGGATCATCACCTACTTCCGGCATCCGCAGGCGATCGAATCTCTCGAGG
>JBOGTX010000540.1:0-1606 GCA_050695695.1 Chloroflexota bacterium | reverse complement strand
CGCTCAAGCCGCTGATTATTCCGGCCTGGTTCGGGGCAGCGTTCTCTATTTTCCTGTTTCGCCAGTTCTTCATGACGATTCCCCGGGAGATCGACGATGCCGCGTTCATCGACGGCGCGGGTTACCTGGACATCCTCTTCCGAATCTTGTTGCCGCTCTCCGTGCCGGTCGTCGTGACGGTTATCGCGCTCCAGATCGTCGCCCGCTGGAATGACTTTTTCGGTCCGCTGATTTACGTGAACTCGATCAGTCAAACGGTTCTGGCTGTCGCGCTCACCTTTTTCAACGTCCCCGACGAGCCGTCGCCGCAGAATTTACTCATGGCGGCGTCGGTGGTGACCGTCGTACCGGTGATTCTCCTTTTCCTTTTCTTGCAAGATTACTTCGTTCAGGGCGTCACCCTGACCGGGCTCCGCGAGGGCTGAAACCGATGGGCTACCGCATGTCGGAGAAAGACAAGCACTTTGGAGTCGAAGACCGCGGCCGCCTGGTCCTGTCGCCCTGGGCGCGGATCTTCTTGAAGCGTGGGTTCGATACAGTGGGCGACGCGCTACGGCCGACCCTCGGCCCGACCGCGCGCACCGTGCTGGTCGAGCAGATGATTCGAACCGATCCGCCCGAAATCTTCGACGATGCGGCGACGGTGGCGCGGCGGATCGTCGAGCTCCCGCTTTACGTCAACGCCGGGGCGATGCTGATGCGCCATCTGGTCTGGCGCGTCCTCGATCAGGTGGGAGATGGCACCGCGACCGCCGCGGTGATCGCCCAGGCGCTGCTCGACCAGGCGACCCGGGCGATCGCGTCCGGGGCGAATCCGGCGAATCTGCGACGCGGCATCGAGTCCGGACTCGAGCTGGCGCTGGCGGCAGTCGATCGGCAGACCTCGCCAATCGATGGGATCGACAACGTTCGGCGAATCGCCCTGGCCGCCGGCCACGATCAGGAGATCGCCGATACGATCGCGGCGATTCACGAGAAGTTCGGCATGGAGATCGTGATCTCGATCCGGGAGTGGCTGGCGAACGAACTTTCGCTCGAGATCGCCGATGGCTCGAAGTGGGAATCCGGCTTCGCTTCGTCCGAGTTCATCACCGACGTGCCGCGGAACCTGGCGTGGTCCGAAAATCCCTACCTGCTCCTCAGCGACCATTTTCTCGAGCGGGCCGAGCAGGTCATCCCGATCATGCAGCGGGTGCTTGCCGCCGGCGGGCGCGAGCTGGTGATCGTCGCCGGCAAGATCTCCGATTCGGCGCTGGCCGCGATGCTGGTGAATAACCGAAACGGAGCGCTGCACACCGTCGGTGTCACCGCGCCAACCGGCGGTGAGCACCGGATCGGCGTTCTGCAAGACCTCGCCGCGCAGACGAGCGGACGCTTCATCGTCTCGGACTCCGGCGAGAAGATCGAGAACGCGCGGGTCTCCGACCTCGGGCGCTGCCGATTGCTCTGGGCCAGTCGCGATTTCTTCTCGGTGATCGACGGCGAGGAGAACACCGAGGCGGTCGAGGAACAGATCCGATCGATTCGCGCCAGGCTGGAAAGGGAAACGGCCGAGGTGCCCCTGGAGCGCGACCAGCTTCGCCAGCGCCTCGGGCAACTGACCGGC
>JBOGTX010000539.1:0-16125 GCA_050695695.1 Chloroflexota bacterium | reverse complement strand
CGAATTGGGAGCCCATTGCCCCGCTGCAGAAGGGCCAGGGCGACGGAAAACGCACCGCCAACCGTCAGCGCGAAAAGGAGCGGCACCACGATGTTGTAGGACGTCGTCGGGAGAACGCCCGACAGCTTGGTCAGCGTCCCGACGATGACCTGGCCGAAATAGTAATAGTTCAGGTAACCACCGGCGAACCAGGGATCGTAGGGAGGGTAGATTGGGCTGCGCGCCGCCGCGGTGAAATAGGCCAGGTCCATCGGCTTCTCGCCGCCAAGGGTCGAGTGCCAGAGATCCGGATCGAGGCTGCGAATGTAGACGTCGTAGAAGAACGCCAGCCAGAACAACCCCTCTTCGATCGACAACAGGCGTCGGCGCGAGCGAGCGAACTCCCAGATCTCGGCGCGTTGCAGGTAACCGGCCGCCAGTCCGGCCAACAGATAGACTCCCAGCACCACCAGCGCGGTTTGTCGGGTCGCCTCGACCACGCCGGCGCTGACGATGATCCAGTTGAGCCAGACCAGCGCGAGCACGCCAAGCGCCCGGGACACCAGGTAGCCGCGGTCGGGCAGGAATCGGAACACCAGGAAGCCGAGCGGAATCCCGGCGGCCGCGATCAACGCGATCAAAACCACCCAGACCAGCAGCGGCACCTGATTCAGGAGGTCGTTCCGGTCGAAGAGATCGCGAAATGTCCCTCCGGCCCGGACCTTTGCCTCCTGGGCCGGCGTGAACACCAACGGCTTGTAGGTCGGGACCTGACCGTTCACCAGGACCGGCGGTCGAGACGGCGCGGGGCCGATCAGCTCGCGAAGCTGATCCGGCGAAAGGCGCTCGACTTTCTGGAAGATCAAGACTTTCTGGTGGTCATAAACCGAAAAGCTCTCGTCGGCGTGCCCCAGGTCGATCGTGATCGGCGCCGGTCGCTGCTCCTGGAGCAGGGGCGGGGTCGGCAGGCCGGGGTCGTTCAAGGTGTCGTCGACGAACGCGATGCCAAAAAGGTTCGGGTAGCGATCGAATGCCGCGACCAGCTTGAAGCCGAGCTTTTCCCCGAATAGCTCCTCGTAATACCGCCGCGACATCGGGTAGCGCTCCGGCAGGCGCGGAATCGTGTTATAGAGCCGGTTGCTGAAAAAGACGACGTAATTCGCCGACTCGAGATTCGTCACCACCGTGTTGAGCTTGGCCTCGGTATCGTCGTCGTACATTGGCATCGTCACGTTGTGGTAGTGCAACGAGTCGCCGCTCTCGATGCCGTTCGCGGTCGTGAGCGGGACCGGCATCCCTTCTTCCCAGTGCTCGGTCGCGATCGTCGAGCCGGGCGCCGCGTGCTGGTACAGCCACTCTGACCCTTCGACCGGAGTGGTCGGAGACGCGTACATGTGGTCGAAGGCCACGCTATAGAACACACTGAAGCCGAGGACGACCACGATCAGCGCGCCGGCCACCCTCAGCGGCCACGGGCCGGTCGCGAGCGAGGCGAGCCCGGATCGGCGCTCGATCCACGTCGGGAGGGGGTCATCCTTCGTGGCGTTGTCTGGAAAATGGCCAGCGGGTTCGAGAAGGTCGGGGGCCGAGGCCAGGGCAACCGTCGCCGAATTGCCACTGGGTTGGTCCAAGGCCGCGAAGAGATCGCACGAGAGCCCTTTCAGCTCGGCGAAGCGAAACGCCTCGTCGGTCACGCCGGCCGGAGCGAGCGCATCCAGCACCCTGGCTGGCCCGGCCCAGTCGCTTCGAAGATCACCGGACACATCATCGCCCGCGGTGCCACCATCCAGGCGACCCAGGTCGGCGAGATCGCCGGCAAAGGCCTCGTCCAGTAGCTCCGGCGGGAACGGCTCGACGGTCTCAGCCGCCGCGAGCCGCTGCCGCCCGAGGTCCGGGCGATCGAGGCTCCGGGCGTCACGCCAGCGACGGCACCCATCAACCAGACAAACCAGCCCAACCGCCGCGAACAGCGCCAGCAAAGGCGTGATCGGCAGGAGATAGCGCATGAACTTCGCGTAGAAGTCGCCGGTAATCGCGAAGTACGGCACCACGTACGCCAGGAGCACCAGCTCGCCGACGCGAGGACGGCGAATCGCCCGGACGATCGCGTACAGCCAGCCGGCAATCATGGCCACGCCGAGCGGTAGACCCACGCTGAAGAGCACGAGGTTTTGAAGGAAGTACAGGTACGGCGGCCGTCCGATGAACTGACGGGTATAGGGAACGTCAGCCACGCCTCGAACCATGTTCTCCTGGTCACTAATCCCCGAAACGAAGCTGCCGAAGTCGATGATCGCGTACGGCTCGACAACCACGAACACCAGGAGGCCGACGACGATAGCCGCCGCCAACACCTTGACGGAACTGTCGAGCTCCTGACCGGTCGGCAATCGCCAGCGAATTCCGCCGGTCGGCCGATCGGCGGCGAAAAGGCGGAGCAGAAAGGCCAGCCCGACCGGCGCCAGCACCGGCGCCGAGCTCACCTTCGTCCCGAGCGCCAGTCCGGTGAACACGCCCGCCCACACCGCGGCCCCGGTCTTCCCCTCCTGCAAATAGACGAGCGACGACAGAATCGCGGCCAGGGCAAGCGAGGTCATCAGCGTATCGGTCGCGAAGAAGTGCGACAGTTGGATGTCGATGACCGAAAAGGTCACGAACGTGGCCGCGAGGTACGCGATCCGCTTGTCGAAGAGGCGCTTTCCGATCTGGTAGACGATGAAGACCGATCCGGTATCGAAAAGCGCCGAGATCGGACGCCCAATCAGGCGGAGGTTTCCAAGATCGTTGAACATACCGAGGGATTGAAACGGCCCCCCGAGATGACTCAGGCCGACCAGGATCGCGGCGCTCAGACGCAGCAAATAGAACGAGAACGAGCCGTAGGCGAAGCCGTGGGGATCCAGAGTGCTCTGGGGACTGAACAACTGAGCCAGGTTCAGCGGCCAGGAAAGGCTCAAGCTGGCCGTCGTCATCAGGATGTACCGCTCATCCGGGTGGTAAAGGTGACCGTGGTCCCAATCCACCTGGTAGAGGCGGAGAATCAACGCCACCAGGAGAAGCGCCCCCACCGCTAGCGGCTCACGGCGGCGGCGAATGAAGCTCGAGATCGCGTCTGGCCCTACGGCCATGATTCCCTCCCGCTAGTCGCGGGAATTTTAACACGGACCAAAGCGAGCCCGCAATTTCCGAAAAGTACTGCCTTCGCCAGGCAGAATCCAGGCAGCGCGATCCAAGCGACGGTGCCAGCACGGTGGTAGAATCTGCGCAAGGGACGCGGCCGTGAGTGGGCGATCTAGGAGGCCCTGGCTTGAAAGCCAGGAGGCGCCCTGATTGACCGAATGCCTTTCCCGACGTTCCCAAGAAGTGGTGGATCCCATGCTCAACGACTCTGAGATCGCGGAATACAACATGGCGCTGGTTGAGACGCTACGTTCGACCGACCCCGGCCGGTTGCGCGCCTTCGCCGACAGCTGGGGGAAGCGCCTTGCCAATCCCGGCCTGCGCCAGCTCGCCAGGGCGAGCGACGCCGTCGTCGAGAAGCGCCTCTGGCTGATGATCCGGGACCGACCCGACCTTTCCGAGCTGCACGCCGAGGCTGAGACCTGGCTGGCCAGCCATCCGGCGGAGGAAACGCCGTGAGCGTCGACCCGCCGGACTCGAACGAGCGCGGCGACGGCGACGCCGACGACCAGCTTTTGGACGAAGGCTACGATCCGGGGGATACCCTCAACCGGGGGATGTCGCTGGCCTGCGGTCTGGTGCTCCTCTTCTTCGCGCTGATCTCCTGCGGCTTCATCGCCTCGGTGCTCAGCCAGAGACATTAGCTCCAGACATACTCTACTGTTTGAGCTGGTTATCCATCAGGCGCAGCGCGCGCACGCGGTGTCGCTCCCGCAAGAACAACGGGTGGCCGCAGCCCGGGCAGAGGTTCAGGTGCGATACCTTGTCGAGATACTCGACGATCGTCACCACGACCTCCCCGTGACTCCAGGTGAGGGGAGAGACGCTCAATGGCTCGCTCGTGTAGGGGTGAACCTGCTCGGCCAGGACCCCGCTGGCCAACGCGTGCTTCGCCGTCCACTCGATAAGATCGAGCGCGGGCTTCAGATCATTGGCGTTCTCCGCCTTTGCAATGATCCAACGGGCCAGCCAGAGCGTGCAAATGATCCACGGGTTCCCCGGGCAATTCGCAAGGTCGTGGCTTTGCTGGTGGTAGTAGTCGTTCTCGTAGCGGGCCAGCCCACCCACGTCGGTCTTCACCCAGAGGCGGTCTCGGACCGATTCCATCGTGCGCACGATCCGTGGATCGTCGGCCGGATATAGTCCAAACAGGAACAGACCCGAGACGCTCGAATCGATCGTCCAGTCCACATCGAAGGTGCCATCGCCCTTCGGCACGATCATCCGAACGAAGCGCCCGGCCTCCTCGTGCCAGAGCTGAGCGTCCGCTCCCGCCTTGATCTCGTTCGCGGCTCGCTCGTAGGTGTCTCGGGCGTCCTCCTCGCCAAAGGCATTCGCGAAGCGCGCCGCCGCGACCAATCCGGCGTAAACCGACGCGACCGTCCAGGAAAGCACGCCGCGCCGCTCCTCCCAGAGATCCCAGCTTGGCAGCGGCAGGCCGGTCTTCGGATCGCGATATTTCACCATGAAGTCCGCGGCTCGAATGATCAGGTCGCGATAGAGCGGCTTGATGAACTCGACCTCCGGGAAGTGCTCGAAATGATTCCAGAGCGCCCAGAGGACAAGACCGGTCTCGTCCTCCTGGATCGGCAGCTCCGGCTTGCTGTTGTCGAACCAGGGATGCCACGAGCTTGCCAGGCTGCCGTCGGGGTTGTATTTGTGGAGGAAATACCCCTCCTTGGTCAAGAGATTGGCGCAAAAGTTGAAAAAGCAGTCGCTGGGCACGGAGTAGCCAGCGTGGGAAAGGGCATTCGCGACCAGCGCGCCGTCTCTTGGCCAGACGTAGGAATAGGTATCGCGGTTGAACTGGATCACGTCGGAGTCGTTCGCCGCGATCACGCCGCCCTCGGAGTCGAGTTGGGTACGCAGGACGAGCAGGCTACGCGAGAACAGCCTGCCGACTTCCTCGGGCAAGTCTCCGAACTGATTGCCGTCCTTGCGCGCCCACAGGCGCCAGTAATGATTCGTGCGCTCGACGAAGGTCGCCGGTCCGCGCTCGACGACCAGACGGTTGATCTGGGTGACGTCGTCGAATCGCTGCCCCGCCGCGATCCAGTAATAAAGCTGTCCGAATCCCGACGGATCGAGCTTCAGGTGAAGCCCAATTGTCGAGTCGACCGACCCCTGCGAGATCGGGTTGCCGCCAAGCACCCCGTCTTCGGCGTCGCGCCAGGTTCCCTGAAGGCCGTTGATCTCCTTCTGGCCGGTCGCGAACTGGTCAACCCCGTGGTCCTGCTCGCCCCGCCAGCCATTGATCAGGAACCAGCGCAAATCCTTGTAGTGAAAGACCACGCGGCGCTGTGGCTCGTAATAGGCGGTGTCGCCCACGTCGGTCTCGTAGATGTGGAAGTCATGGTGGAAAAAGAAGCGGGCGTCCACCGGACGATCGCTCTGGTTGGTGACCGCGAGCCGCCGCAGGTAGAGATTTTCGTGAAAGTCCACCGCGTCGTTACTGACGATCGCCAGGGGAAGATCGGGATGGTGAAGCGTCGTCCGGGTCACCAGGGTATCGGCCTCGTAGACCATCACGCGCTGCCAACGATCGTCGTCGATCCAGCGGAACGTCCCGTTGGCCCACACCCCGAAACGAAAAGGATGCCCCGCCGACTGGTTTTCCTTCCCGACGTGCGGAAAATACAGATCGCGCAATTGATACTGCCGATCGAAGTTGATCAACAGCGTTCCGTTACCAATCGGTAAGTCTCTTGCCATGTCCTACTCCTGGGCGATGCGCCGCCACGCTCGCAGTATCTCGCCAACGCTCCACGCCTGGGCAATAGTACCAGCCGGGGTGTACGGAGGATCGCCGTCGAAAATCTCCCCGATCGTCCCCAGCCCGATGTCGTTGGAGGTTCGGATCAGCTCTCCCAAAACCGTCTTCAGCACGGTCAGGTCGCGTCCCGCGCGCTTGCAAGCGTCGGCATACGGTCCAAGCAGCCACGGCCACACCGTCCCCTGGTGGTAGGCGCCGTCGCGGTTGGCCTGGTCGCCGCCGTAATGCCCGCGATAGCCCGACGCGTCCGGAGCGAGCGACCGAAGACCGACCGGAGTGAGCAGAAGCCGATCGACGATCTGGAGCACCGACTCCCACCGACGGGGGTCCAACGTGGGGTAGCTCAGCCCGATCGCCAGAATCTGGTTGGGTCGCGGACTCGCGTCATTGCCCGCTTCGCCGTCGACCACGTCGTAAAGATAGCCGCCCTCGGCGTACCAGAACCGCTCGTTGAAGCTTTCGTAGACCTGGGCCGCTGCTTCGCGATAGCGGCTGGTCGGCTTTCCCAGGTGTCGCGACCAATCGTCGAGCATCCGGACCGCGTTATACCAGAGCGCGTTGACTTCGACTGGCTTGCCACGGCGGGGCGTCACCACCCAATCGCCAACCTTCGCGTCCATCCAGGTCAATTGAACGCCCGGCACCCCGCCGCCGAGCAGTCCGTCGTCTTCGTCCACCTGAATCCCATAGCGCGTCTCCTCGCGGTGCCACTTGAAGACGTCCTGGAGGGTCGGGTAAAGCTCCGCCAGGAGATCGTCGTCGCGGGTTGCGCGCAGATATCGGTCGAGCGCCTGGAACAACCAGAGGGTCGCGTCGATCGTGTTGTATTCCGGCGTTTGCTCCTCGTCGGGGATCCGGTTGGGAAGCATCCCATGGTCGACGAACCCGGCGTAGCGGCGGAGCAGGTCTCGCGCCTCCACGTAGCGCCCGGTCTCCAATAAGAGACCGGGCAGCGCGATCAGCGCGTCACGCCCCCACTCGCCAAACCAGTGATAGCCGGCGACGATGCCGGTCGTCGGGCGATCGACGCCATCGCTCCTCGGGCGCGCCGTGATGACAAATTGGTCGGCCGCGACGACCAGATCGCGAATCTGAGGGCTCTGCGCCGCCAGCGGCATCAGGGCCCAGAGCTTGCGCTGGCGCCCCCGGCGTCGATCCAGTGCGTCGGCGAAGTCGCTTGGCATGGCGCCCCAATCCTCGGCGCTCGCCTGAATCGTCAAGCTGTCGCCGGGCTGCAACGGCGCGATCAGGAGACCGGGGGAGTAGAGATCTTCGAGGCAATCGAGGCCACGATCCCGCTCGCGACGGTGAAGGAAACGCCAGTACCAGACGCCGGTTTGAATGAACCGAGCGCTCGGCGACGCGCGAACCCGAAGCGGTCGCGCTCCCTGGAAGGCGCTGATCTCCAGGCCACGCTCGTCGTCGACGACGCCGAATACCCAGTCTGGCGTACCCATCGTCTCGTGATGAAAGCTCCGATAGGTGGTGAAAAGCGCCACTCGGAGCGTGGCCGGCCGCGACTCCCCGCCAAGCGTGTAACGAAGGTAGGTCGTATTCTGCCCGTTCTCCATCCAGATCGTGCGGGCCAGTTGGACTTCGGGCACGTTGAAGGTGAAGGTCGGGATTCCGTCTTCGATCCGACATTCTTCTAAATGGATGTAGCCGTTTGGATTCACCGTGCCATCGTGGTACTCATTCGTGCCGAGGTAAAACGTGCGGTCTTCCACCACCAGCTCTTCGTCGACCCGCGCCAGCATGAGCGTCCGGTCGCGGGGCGGCTCCAGCGCCGCGACCAGCAGGCCGTGGTAGCGCCTCGTGTTCGCGCCGGCCACCGTCCCCGAGGCGTATCCACCGATGCCATTCGTGATCAGCCATTCTCGATCGAGCGCGGCGTCTAGCTGACGACAGGTATCCCGGCCGACGATAATCATGTCCCTCAGCTCCTGGTCACGCCCCGGACTCTCCGTCGGGGAGGGTCACGGAATGACCGTGGAATCGACTTCCGGTGGCGCGCGTGGATATTCTACTCATTTTGGCGGAGCACGTGTGCCACTTCCGCGGTCGAAGTGGTCATGTTTCATCCCTCATTGTGTAGAATGGCGCGGGTGGTCAGGGGAGAAGCGCGATGGGAAAAGCCGGACTGAAGCGTGGGCCGGGCCCGGTTGCCACGGTGGGGCTGGCCTTTGGCGCGGCCGTGATCGTCGTGCTGGCCGGCGTCCTGGTATTTTACCGGACCAACGCCGCGTCCGGCCCGTCGCCGGCCACGACCCCGCCGGTAAGCTCGGCGTCCGGCCGACCAACCGCGGCCTCCCGCCAATCGTCGCCCTCGCCGGCGGCCAGCCCCTCGGCCCGTCACACCGCGGCCGCGGCGGCCGCCCCTCGTGGCACCTGGAACGCGTTCGCCGGCGATCACAGCGGCCCAGGTGCCTACAATGATCCGTCGGGCCTTGCCCTGGATTCCCAGGGCAACATCTACGTCGCCGACTCGCTGAATCATCGGATCCAGAAACTTACATCATCCGGAGAGTTTCTCGAGCAGTGGGGCACGCCGGGTGACGGCACCGGTCAGTTTCTCGATCCACGAGCGGTCGCGGTCGACCGTGACGGCAACATCTTTGTCGCGGACACCGGCAACAACCGGGTCGACAAGCTGTCCTCGACTGGCCAGCCGCTTGACCAGTGGGGCACCGCTGGTAACGGGGTCGGCCAGTTCGACGATCTGGAAGGAATCGCGGTCGACGCCAGGGGCAACGTCTACGTGACCGACTCTGGAAACAGCCGCGTCCAGGAGTTCAGCTCGGCCGGTGAGCCAATCACCCACTGGGGAACGAAGGGATCGGGGCCGGGGCAATTCGACCATCCGACGGGCATCGCGATCGACGGTCGGGGGCGCGTCGTCGTCGTCGATGGGGGAAACAACCGCGTCGAGGTGTTCTCGGCCGGCGGTCAGCTCGTCACGAGCTGGGGGAAGACCGGGGAAGGCCCCGGCCAGTTCGACGCGCCCCACGCGATCGCGGTCGACGGTCAGGGGAACGTGCTGGTCGCCGACACCGGAAACCACCGGATTCAGCGCCTCACGCCCTCCGGGCAGCCAATCGCCAGCTTTGGATCCCAGGGTGAGCGGCCGGGTCAGTTCCAGGATCCGGTCGGCTTGACGGTCGACGCCAAAGGCAACCTCTACGTGGCGGATCGCACGATCGAGCAGATCCAAAAGCTCTCGCCGACCGGACAGCCAATCGACCAGTGGGGGCTGCCCAGCGACGCGTCCGGCCAATTCGCTCGGCCCGAGGAAATCGGGATCGCGCCCAACGGGAACCTCTACGTCGTGGATACCGAAAACCAGCGCATTCAAGAGTTATCCATTGACGGGGAGACACTGGCGCGCTGGGGATCCCCCGGCGCCGGGCCGAGCCAGTTCCAGGGCCCGCACGCTATCGCTTTCGACCTATTGGGCAACGCGTACGTCGTCGACACCGGCCACGATCGAATCATGAAGTTTTCTCCGACCGGGCAGCCGGTCGCCCAGTGGGGTACGAAGGGATCGGGGCCCGGGCAGTTCCGGGATCCCCACGGCATCGCGATCGACCGCCAGGGAAATCTCTACGTCGCCGATCGTACCAACGATCGAATCCAGAAGCTCTCGCCCGATGGGCAGCCGATCGCTCAGTGGGGCACGCTGGGAGATGGACCCGGTCAGTTCAAGAATCCCGACGGCGTGGCGCTTGACGAGCAAGGCAACGTCTACGTGGCCGACTCGAACAATGACCGAATCCAGAAGCTCTCTCCCGGCGGCCAGCCGCTGGCGGCATGGGGCGTCACCGGCCCGCAGCCGGGCAATTTCGACGATCCCGAAGGCATCGCCCTCGACCACCAGGGCAACATCTACGTGGCGGATCGCAACAATCACCGAATCCAGGAGATTTCGCCGGCCGGGGAACCGGTCGCCGCCTGGGGCGACTTCGGCATCGGAGTGGGACAATTCCAGGACCCCTCCGGCGTCGCGGTCTCCAAAGACGGCAGGATCTACGTCGCCGATACCGTGAATCAGCGCATCGAGGTGCTCATACCCGGGGGAGCGTAGGTCGCGATCCTCGACTGCCTGGCCACCCTGGACGTCATTCGCGAGCTGGCCGCAGAGCGACCGCCCGTTCGCCCAGCAGTCTGATCAAGGTATTCGTCGTGGCCTCGGCCACCTCGGCGACCGGAATACGCCTGATGCCCGCCACCGCCTCGGCAACCAATCTAATGTCCGCTGGTTCGGTCGTTCGGCCCGGCAGCGGATAGGAATCGGTTTCCAACAACAGGCGCTCCAGCGGAATCGTCGCCACCGCCTGGCGCAGCTGAGCGTTGGCCGGGCGGGTAACTGGTTTTCCAACCGATACGTATAGTCCGAGCTCGAGCGCGCGACGCGCCAGCTCCGCATCGCCGACGAAGTAGTGCACGACCGCGCCTGGCCCGCCGGCGCCAAGGCGCCGGATGATCGCGAACGCCTCATCGAACGCCCCTTGAATGTGCAGGTTGACCGGAAGCCGGAGCCGGCCGGCCAATCGAAGCTGGGCCTCGAAGAACTCCGATTGGCGCTCGAGCGTCGCGGCCCCTTCGACGAGATCGATGCCAATCTCCCCGACGAAACCCACCCGAGGCTCACCCGCGATGGCCTCGATCTCACCCAGCGTTTGATCCAGGTCGCTGGCCTCGGTCAGGTGGGCCGGGTGCAGGCCGACCGCCGCGACCACTCCCGGCTCAGCTCGGGCGATGGCGAGCGTCCTTCGAGAGCTCGGGAGGTCGATGCCGACCCCGACGACCAGGTTGACCCCGGCCGCCCGCGCCCGGGCGAGGACACCGTCGGGATCCGCGAAGGCGTGCAAATGGACGTGCGAGTCGGAGAGCGCCATCAGGTCACCGGGTTCTCGACCGCCTCGCGTGGGCGCAGCGTCTCCTTGACCGCGGTGGCGAAGACGGCCGCCGAGAGGAGACCGAAGCCGCTGAGCACCAGGGCCGCGGCGCCGAGTCCAAGCGCGTCGGCGATCGCCCCGACGACGATCGGCCCGCTGGTCGAGCCGGAATCCCCGATCAGGCGCCAGATACCGAGGAACTGCCCGGTCTCTCCCTTCGGGGCGAGATCGGCGCCAAGGGTCATCATCGAGCCGGAGCCAATGCCGTTGCCCAGGCCGAGGACGAGGGTCGCGCCCAGCAACGTGATGAAAGTATGGGTCAGCGGCACCAGCGCCATGCCGACCGACAGGATCAAGAACGACGGGATCGTGGAAAACCGACGCCCGAACCGATCCATCACCAGCCCGGCCGGATAGAACAACGACATGTCGACCGCCGTCGACGCGCTGACGATCGTTCCCACCGCTCCCACGTCCAGCCCTACCACGTAGGCGGCGTAGAGCGGAATGACGATCTGCCGACCGGAGCGAATCATCTGGGCGAAGACCTGGGCCGAGCCAGCGGTGGCCAGCGCGTGCCAGTTTTCGCGAACCAGTCGCGGAATGGCGCGCCACTCCATGGTTCGGGCCCGTCCGGCCCGCTAGAGATGGGCTCGTCCCTCGGGAACGAAGAGAAAGGCGACGATCGTGGCGGCGAGCGCGACGCCAGCGTACACGAAGAACGGCGCGGCCAGGCCGTACCTCGCCGCGACGAATCCGCCAACCGCCGGGCCGGCGAAGGTACCGATTCGATTGACGCCACCGAACATCGCGATCGCGCGGCCACGCTCGCGCGGCGTCACCTCCTCGGCGAGAAAAGTATGGCGCGAGATGCTCCAGAGGGAGCTGCCCATGCCCGACAACAGGCGGAAAAAGATCAGGCCCCCGATGAAACCGGAGGCCCCGAGACCAAGCGCCGTCACCACGAGGGTTGCCGCGCCGACAATCATCGCCGGACGCCGCCCGAGCTTGCTCATCAGCAGACCGGCCGGAACGTCGGCGAGCAGCGTCCCCAGGCCAGCCATCGCGACGACGACGCTGACCACCTCGAACGACGCGCCCATCGAGTGAACGTAGAGCGGGAGCGTTGGGATCAAGAGGCCACTGGCGAAGGAGAGCAGGAGCGAGGGCAAGTACACCGACAGGATCAGTCCCCGTCTAGTCATCCAGAGCACGTCCCAGATTAGAAGCTGCGCGAGGATCTATCATACCATTCAGGCCGGCGCCGGGACCGAGTAGAATCTATTGACGACCAACCAACCACGATGGTAGGATGACTCCTGGAGAATGGCTGACGCGTCAGTCATTCTCCAGGACTGTGATTCGCAGGAGTTGGCGCGTGAAATCTCTCCTCCGCGCGACGTCCTACCTGGGTCCCTACTGGCCGACCGCGCTCAGCGCCTTTCTCAGCCTGGTCGTCGTCAACGCCGCCAATCTGATCTATCCGCAGCTCATTCGGCAGATCATCGACGTCGGTATCGCCGATCGCGACTGGACGACCATCTTGATCATGACCGGCGGTCTCCTGCTGATCGCCGTGATTCGGGGCGGCTGCACCTTCTTGCAAGGCTACCTCTCGGAAAAGGCGTCGCAAGGCGCCGCCTACGACCTGCGCAACCTGATCTACGGAAAGCTGCAAACCCTCAGCTTCAGCTATCACGATCAGGCCCAAACCGGTCAGTTGCTGACCCGGGTCACCAGCGACGTCGAGATGGTCCGTCAGTTTACCGGTCAAGGGCTGCTTCAGCTCCTTGGCGCCTTCGTGACGATTTTTGGCAGCGCCGCCATCCTGATCGCGATGAACTGGAGACTCGGCCTGCTCGCTTTGATCATGTTACCGCTGATCTTCCTGATCTTCGGGCGATTTGCGAGTACCGTCCAACCCTTGTTCGCCGTGGTTCAGGCAAGGCTGGGCGCGCTGAATACAGTCCTCGAAGAGAACCTGGCCGGCATTCGCGTCGTGAAGTCGTTCGTCCGCGAAGAATACGAGCGCGTGCGCTTCGAGACCGGCAATCGAGCTCTCCTTGCCCAGAACATCGACGTCGTCAAGATCATGAGTGTCAACTTCCCGCTGATCTTCTTCGTGGGCAACCTGGGCACCGCGCTGGTCGTCTGGTACGGCGGACAGGAAGTCATCGGACATACCTTGACCCTCGGGGAGCTGGTGGCGTTCACCGCCTATCTGAACTTTTTGATGTTCCCGATGTTCATCCTCGGGATGATCGCCGCCATGATGGCGCGCGCCGCGGCGTCCGCCCACCGAATCTTCGAGGTCGTCGACGCCGAGAGCGACGTCGAGGACCGTCCGGGCGCGATCGAGCTGCCGCCGATCGTCGGCGCGGTCGAGTTCGAACAGGTCAGCTTCCGCTACGCTGGGGCCGAGCGCGACGCCCTGCGCGACGTCAGCCTCGAGGTGAATCCGGGGACCACGGTCGCCATCGTCGGCACGACCGGCTCGGGGAAGAGCACCGTGATCAACCTGATTCCCCGATTCTACGATCCGACCGAGGGCAAGGTTCTGATCGACGGACACGACGTGCGCGACGTGACGATCGACAGCCTGCGCCGTCAGATCGGCGTCGTGCTACAGGATACCACGCTCTTCAATGGCACTATCCGCGAGAACATCGCCTACGGCCGCCCGGACGCGACGCTCGACGAGATCGTCGCCGCGGCTATGGCCGCTCAGGCGCACGAGTTCATTGTCGAGCAACCGGAAGGTTACCAGACCCCGGTCGGCGAGGGCGGAACCGGCCTGAGCGGCGGCCAGCGCCAGCGCCTGGCGATCGCCCGCGCGCTCCTGCTCGATCCGCGGATCTTGATCCTCGACGACAGTACGTCGTCGGTGGACGCTGAAACCGAGTACCGGATCCAACAGGCGCTCGATCGCCTGATCGAGGGGCGCACGACCTTCATCATCGCCCAGAGGGTGAGCAGCGTCCGACGCGCCGATGTGATCCTGGTGGTCGACGAGGCCAGAATCACGGCCCAGGGCACCCACGAAGACCTGCTGGCCACCTCGTCGCTGTATGGCGAGATCGTTTCGTCGCAGCTGCACGACGATACTGTTCCCACTCTGCTGAGCGAGGTCTCCTGACCATGTTTCGAGGCCCACTGAACGTCTCCGATCTTCCCGAGGGGAAGGCCGCGGATACTGGAGCGATCGCCAGGCGCCTGTTCGATCTAATGCTCGAACACCGAGTGAAGCTGTTCGCGGTTCCGGCGATCGGGCTGATCGGCGCGCTCTCGAGCGCGCTCGCCCCGTATCTGATCGGGCGCATCTTCGACGAGTTCATCGCCCACGAAGACGTCGCCGGCCTGACCCGAACCGTTTTGATCCTGGTGGGCGTCTACTGCCTGGGCGCGGTTGCCCGAATCGCCCAGTCGTACTTGATGGGCTGGGTTGCCCAACAGGTGCTGTACCGGCTTCGCGAGCGCATCTTCGGGGCCCTGCAGCGGCAGTCGATGCGATTCTTCGACCGGCACGCAAGCGGCGACCTCCAATCGCGGCTCCTGAACGACGTCGACGTCATCAATAACTTGCTCGGCCAGGGGCTGGTCCAGGCCATCGGCGGCCTGCTCGGCATCGGCGGCATTCTCGTCGCGATGTTAGTCCTCAACTGGCGCCTGGCGCTGGCGAGCTGCATCGTCGTTCCGTTGATGTTCTTCGTGACAAACTTCTTCTCGACCCTGGCGCGACGCGCCTATCGCAAGACCCGTGAAACCATCGGCGACGTGTCGTCGAATCTCCAGGAAGACATCGCCGGGGTGAAGGTGGCCCAGGCGTTCAATCGGGTCGAGCTCAACCGCTCGCGCTTCGCCGAGCGAAACCGGGCGAACCGCGACGCCAACGTCGGCGCGAGCGCGGTGACCGCGGCATTCTTCCCGGCGATGGACGTCTTGAGCACGGTCGCGATCAGTATCGTGGCAGGCTACGGTGGCTACCTCGTCATCACCGGACAAACGACCCTGGGAATCATCGTCGCGTTCCTTGGCTACGTCCAGCAGTTCTTCTGGCCGATCATGCAGATCGGACAGCTTTACACCCAGGCGCAGTCCGCGCTCGCCGCTGCCGAGCGGATCTTCCAGCTGGTCGACGAGCCGGTTGACCTGGAAGATCCGGCGAATCCGCGCGAGCTCGGTCGCGTCTCCGGCGCGGTCGCCTTTGAAAACGTCGATTTCGCCTACGATCCGGAGCATCTGGTGCTCCGCGACGTCGATTTCTCGGTCTTGCCCGGCCAGACCGTCGCCCTGGTCGGCCCGACCGGCGCCGGCAAGTCCACGATCGTCAACCTCGTCGCCCGCTTCTATGACGTGACCACGGGCCGGGTTCTGATCGACGGCCACGACGTTCGGGACGTGACCATGGCGAGTATCCGGAGCCAGATGGGGATCGTTCCCCAGAACAGCTTCCTGTTCAGCGGCTCGGTCCGCGACAACATTCGCTATGGGCGGCTGGAGGCGACGGACGACGAAGTCAGCGCCGCCGCGCGTCTGGCCCGGGCCGACGACTTCATTCGCCGCCTTCCCAAGGGGTACGACAGCCCAGTCGGAGAACGTGGGGGAAACCTCAGTCAGGGGCAGCGTCAGCTCGTCGCGATCGCCCGCGCCTTGCTCGCCGACCCGCGCATTCTCATTCTCGACGAAGCGACCAGCAGCGTCGATACCCGCACCGAGATGCTCATTCAGCAGGCGCTGGCCCAGCTTCTCCAAAACCGCACCAGCTTCGTCATCGCCCATCGCTTGAGCACGATCCGCAACGCTGATCTGGTGATGGTGATCAACGACGGCCAGATCGTCGAACGCGGAACCCACCCCGAGCTGCTGGCCCGCGGCGGGCTCTACGCCGAGCTCTACCAGCGCCAGTTCCGCGACTCGGCCCCGGAATCCACCGCGGTGGGCTGAGCTCGAGGGATCACGCGAATTCGCCGGCCGGCAGCACCCCTCGTGACTCCACCTTCAGGAACGCCCCGAGCCCGATGAGCCCAGCCCGAGCTCCGGCGCGATGCCGCGCATCGCCTCGAGCACGAAAGCGATGTGCTCGTCCAGCGAAACACCCAGTAGCTCGGCGCCCTGGACGATGTCTTCCCGCTTGACCGCCCGCGCGAAGGCTTTGTCCTTCAGCTTCTTCTTGACCGACGACACATCCACGTCGCGCAGACTCTTGCTTGGACGAACGAGGGTGACGGCGATGATGAAGCCGCTCAGCTCGTCAACCGCCGGCAGCGCCTTGTCCATCCAGCTGGTGCGATCGAGGTT
>JBOGTX010000538.1:0-3931 GCA_050695695.1 Chloroflexota bacterium | reverse complement strand
CGCGACGCCCGCGCCGTCGACGAGCCCCGCCGCGGCCGGGTCGGCGACGCCATCGCCCGCCCCATCAGGAAGCCCGTCTCCCGCACCCGCGTCGTCCCCAGGCGCCGGCGCGTCGTGCTCGATTCGGCCGGTGCGCGGCTTTGGCCTGGTCTACGGCGGGCACCCGGACGTCGCGACGAAGCTCGGCTGCGCGAGCGCGACCGAGATCGGCGCCCAGGCGACCCGTGAGACGTTCGAGCATGGGGTGATGATCCGCCGCGACGACGTTCGTCAGATCTTCGTCGTGCGTGACGACGGCAAATGGGCCGTCTATCCCGACACCTATCAAGCCGGCGAGACGCTGCCCGATCCCGGCGCGGCGCCATCGGGCAAAGTGGCGCCCATGGGCGGCCTCGCCAAGGTCTGGTTGGAGCAGCCCGGCCTCCGCCAGGCCCTTGGCTGGGCGACCGCCCCCCAGGCATCGGTTTCCGGCGCCTACGAGGGCTTCGCCGCGGGTCAGCTGATCTGGACGAGCGACAAGACGATTTACGTCCTTTACTCCGATGGAACCTGGAGCAGCTTCCCGGATACCTTCGTCGATCCGACCGCGACGCCCGGACCGTAGGAGGGCGTGCCCCCGGTTGGTCGCCACTTCTTCATTGGAGCTTTGATTGGTGCCATCGGTCCTCCGCCATACCCCGTACTTCGAGCTGCTGGAGGCGCTTGGGCAGCCCGGCTGCGCTCTCTGTCGCCTGGCGACCCGCGCCGTCGCGCGCTACCTGGATAGTCTGTCGTACGAGAACGTCAACGACGTCGACCTGCGGGCGACGATTCGCGAAGCAATCGGCCTCTGCAACCACCACGCCTGGCAGTTCGTCACGGATACCCGCGAGCTGCTCGGCACCGCGATCATCTACCGCGACCTGATCCGAACGCTCCAGCGCCGGATTCGGGAGCGGCCTTTCCAGGCCGCGCTGGCCCCTCGGGGAGGTTGCGTCGCCTGCGCCGCGCGGCGAACGTCGATACTCGATTCCGCCGAGCTGCTGACGACAAGCTGGTCAGATCCGTCCCTGCGCCAGGCATTCGCGTCCTCGGAGGGATTTTGCTGGAATCACCTCACCGCGGCGTTGAGCGCGGGCCGATCCGCCGCTGAGCGGCGGGGCCTGATCGAGGCCCAGCGCGCGGCCTGGGAGCGGCGAATCGCGCGGGCGCGCCGCGAGGGTCAGCCGGCGCTCCTCCTCGAAGCGCTCGCCTCGGCGCCGGGAATGACCGGCGTTCAGATGTCGCCGGCGCTTGCCGATTCCCCAACCTCGGACCGGGCCGACGCCGCGGAGGATCTTCCGGAGGTCGGGGCGGGACACTGCCCGGTCTGCGCCGCCGTCGTCGATCGGCTGACCCGGGCGCGCGGGGTTGACGCCGACGGCTCCCGCTGCTCGGTCCACGCCTGGCTCCCGGCACTCCAGCCGACGGTGGCCGACCTTGGACCACTGGAGGCCCGGCTCCGCGAGGCCGACCGACGGCTGGTGGACCTGCTGGCGAGCGACGGCGATGGCCCGGCGCTGCTCCGTTGGACCCGGCGCTTTCGTCGGCGGCGGGTCTGGTGGCCGGAGGCGGCGACCGAGACCGGTTGCCTGGTCTGTCGAGAGCAATCGCGCGTCGAGCTGAACGCGATCGCGCGGGTCGAGGCGGCGACCCTTTGCGTTCCCCACCTGCGCCTGATGGCTCCAGATCGGCCCGACCTCGAGGCAACGCTGGTCCGGACCCGCCGAACCTGGCACGACCAGGAGCTCCAGCTCGCCGAGTACATTCGTAAGCACGATTATCGCTTTCGACACGAGCCAATCGGCGACGAGCGGGACGCGCCAGCCTGGGCCGTCGGGCTGGTCGCCGGGCTCGCGGGCGTGCGCTAGGATAGTCCGTTCACTTTTTCTTCATGCCCCCATCCGTGGTATAATTGCGCTTCCACCGCATCTTTTATGTCAATGTCTGCCGGTCAGAAAGGATCAGGCGAAGCCCATGGACTCGGCCCGGATCATGCAGCACTTACGTCGGCGGATCATCAATCAGGACGAGGCACTCATTCAGCTCGAAGAGGCGCTCCTCATCGCCGAGGCTGGGCTGAACGATCCTCGGAAGCCGCTCGCGGTTCTGCTCTTTGTCGGTCCGACTGGCGTCGGGAAGACCGAGACGGTGCGCGCGTTGACCGAGGCGATCCACGGCCAGCCCGACCTGTACTGCCGGATCGACATGAGCGGCTTGAACGAAAGCCACTACGCGGCGTCGCTCGCCGGCTCGCCGCCGGGCTACGTCGGCAGTCAGGAAGAGGAATCGCTCTTCAATCGGACACGGATCGAAGGCGAGCCCGACAAGCCGGGGATCCTGCTGCTCGACGAGATCGAGAAAGCGCACCCGTCGGTTCACCAGTCGCTGCTCCAGATCTTCGACAACGCGCACCTGCGACTGGCGAACGGCAAGTCCGAGATCACCTTCACCAATACCCTGATCGTGATGACCTCGAACGTCGGCTCCGACGACCTGCGCAACCTGGCCGAGAACCGTCGACTGGGCTTCCAGGCGAGCTCGGCGGCCGGGGTCGATCGCGGGCACGAGGGTCAGCGGGTGGTCGAGCGAGCGCTGTCGCGTCACTTCAAGCCGGAGTTCCTGAACCGGATCGACGCGGTGGTCGTCTTCAACTGGCTGGGACACGACGACCTGCGCCGGATCCTGCACGGACTGGTTGGCGAGCTGAACCAGCGCTTGAGCGAGCGCCACGGTCTGACCCTGGACCTGGCGCCGGAGGCTGCCGACTTCCTGATCGGGCGGGGCTGGGATCCGAAGTACGGCGCGCGGCCGCTGAAGCGGGCGCTGCGTCGCGAGCTGTACCAGCCTCTGGCGCGGGTGTTGTTGTCCAAGCCGTGGCCGGGCGGCCAGAAACTGGTGGCCGAGCGAACGGAAGAAGGCATGCACTTCCGCCTCGCCGCGCCTCCCCCGGCGATCGCCGTCTCGTCGCCGCCGCGCCGCGGCCAGCGCTCGGACGCCCAGGCTCCGCCGCCCCGGCGCCGGAGCGTCGAGCGGACGGGGTAGCCGGGGAGCGTTTGGACCACGAACGGCGCGAAACGACGCGAAAAAGTCACGAAAAGCTCAGGGGAGCAGATCTCCGCGTTCGCGCTCTTCGTGACATTCGTGATCCAAACGTCCTCCTTCGCGCCCTTCGCGGCGCTGTCCCTCGTTGCCCGGGATTCGGGACGCCTCAGGTTCCCGTCTCAGGCTAGCAACCGGTCAGGTACCTAATCGCCCTGGTTGGCCGGTGTCACGGCCGAGAGCAGCGGACGCGGCCAGGAGCAGCGTGCCGGGACGTAGGATGATCCCGGAGTCCGCGATTCCGATGATGTTCAAGATCCGCAGGGCGACGTTGCCAATTGATTGACGTGCGTTGGACGACGGCGTTCTGTCGTCCACGGCGACTTTGGTCACCGACTAAACCGGCCCGATGAGATCATCGTCATCAACTGAGATGTAGCCCCAAAAGAGCAAGATCTTCGCGACAATGCTATCAATGTCGGTGTATTTGCCCTGGGACAGATCAAGACAGAAGGCAACAACCTCGGATTCTGGGAAATCCCCGACAGGAGGGTATTTCATCTGATACAAGTAAAAATAGGTGAGGAGAAATCCGGTCCGCTTGTTCCCGTCTTCAAAAGGGTGACCATGAATAATGCCTTCCAAGAGGGCAGCAGCTTTTTCGAATGGACCAGGGTGTAAATCCTCGCCAGCCCACGTCTGAAAGGCGTTTCCGATCTTAGACTGGACCAATCCACGTCCTCGTTCTTTACCAGACCTCCCGCCAAACTCGGTAATCGCTAGCAGATTGAAAGCAAATGCGGCGCCAGTTAGACGCCGCACCATCTCTTGAATGCCATGAGGATCCACGGTAGCAAAATCGATTGAATGC
>JBOGTX010000537.1:0-1604 GCA_050695695.1 Chloroflexota bacterium | reverse complement strand
CAGCATGGCTTGCCAGAAGATCGATTGGCCGAGCAGGCGCTCGACGTTGGCCAGCCCGACGAAGGTCGAGGCATTCGTCGCGAAGTTCCACTTCGCCAGGGTCAGCCAGACCGCCATGATCGCCGGGATCACCTTGAAGACGAAGAAGAGCGCGCAGAATGGCGCGATCAGCAGAAATCCCCATCGGTCCTCGCGCGCCGCCAGCGCGGAGTATCGTTTCAGCGTGGTCGGTCGGTCCATGCCCTACTCCTTCGCGGTCGCGTCGCCCAGCACGCGTAGCGCCGCCTCGACCAGCATCGCGCCTCCCTCCGGAACGATCTTCTTTCCCCGCGCGAGGCGAACCTCGTACCCTCCCTTCTTGAAGGCGTTGAGTGTGGGAAGATAGCCCTCGCTACCGTTGGCAAGATCGATAATGAACGTGTGGGCGAACGGCGAACGCGCTTTGATCTCCAGGCCGAGCTCGACGAACATCTCGAAGGGGACCCCGACGAATGCCGTGTCTCCGACGGCGAGCACCTGGATCTCGACGGGCACGACCGCGCTGTGCTGCCGCTCGCGATCGAGGAGGAGAACCTCCTGGGCATAGACCTTCTCGCGGGTTGGCGTCTGGGGATCTTCGAGTGCCCGCCTGGCCTCGGCGATCTGCTCGGCCGGAATCTCGCGCATGGGCAGGTTCACGATCTCAGAGGTGACCCAGACACGCAGATCGGACCGGGGCTCGGTCAGCTCGATCACCCGCAACGCCTCGGCGGCGATGAGGGTGCCGATGTATTCGGCGCGGTGGTAGCCGTATTCCCGGCGATCCGGACTGTAGCGTTCGACCGGCGCGATGTTGCCTTGCGCGCCGTTCACGAAGAGGACCTCGCCGGCCACCGCTTTCGCCCGGGCGATCGTACCGGTGAGGTAACCGCAAAAATCGGCCGACGCCGCGTGCTCGTGACCGGCGGCGGTCGGATGACAGGTATAATCGACCAGCGCCGCCAGCAACTGGCCTTCCGGATTTTCCGCGAAGAGCACCCCGACTTCGGGGTCGATCGGTCCTTCCACGCCGATGATTTCGACGCCCGCGGGCGCGGCGCTGTGGATGTACACATTGCCGTCGCTGCCGAGGCCGCGGCGGTTGAACGCGGCGCGCTCTTCGCGTCCCGAGCCGATGCCGATCCGCGCCTCGACCAGGTGTCGTTTGGCGAGGCAAACGGCGCTCGCGATCTGGCGAGGCAGCAGGGCGAGATAGTCGTGATCCACCGGGCTGGTGAAGCCACTGGGGAACACGTCGCTCTCCGCGAGATCCGGGGGAATCGCGTCGCGGATCACCGGCCCGTCGTGGGTATGCGTCGCGCAGATCAGGACGTGCTCAGGGGGAATGTCCGCGATTCGCGCGATCTGCTCGCGCGCGGCTTGAGCGGTGACCCGCGTCACCGATACGAGATCGCAGCTCACGATCGCGACGGTGTTGGACCCGTCGTCGATCACCAGCGCCTTCGCATAGAGATGGTCGTGCACCTCCTTCATGATCCGCCGGTTGAATTGCCCTTGCAGGTAGACTCCGACTGGCGGGGTCAGACAAACCGCCGCCGACCCGATACGCAGCACCTGATCCACCC
>JBOGTX010000536.1:0-2578 GCA_050695695.1 Chloroflexota bacterium | reverse complement strand
GCACGACTCCACCCGAGCAGCTCTTGACCTGGAATGGGCGCGATGCCGCGGTTGCCACGTCTCCGACCGCCGCGCCGTTGCCGGTTTCCTTGAACTTCGTATCCGCGCCGGACAACTGTGTTGTGGCCGAGGATTTCGGCGGCCCGTAGAGGGTACCGAATTAGCCCGCACGCGGCCATTCGTCGCGCTATGTCCCCGTGGCCTTCCGCGTCGTTGGGCCAGGGTGCTCCATGTACTGCGTCGCGACCTGTCGCAGCACTTCATCAAGCGCGCGGCTCACGGTCTTGCCGAGCTGAAACACGTCAGGGGTCGTCAGCTCCGCCAGGGAGCTGTTCTCCAGCGTCTCCCAGATCAGATCCCGCAGAATCTCGAACTGTTTGATGACCTGGCCGAGGGTCACGCCGTAGCGCTCCGCCTCCCGGATGTGGGCGGCCAGTTTCTGGTCGATCTCGGACGTTCCAAGGTAGCTTTCTCCGTACCGCAACACCGACACCAGCCCCATCGTCCAGACCGAGATGTTACCCATCAGAACGCGGGCGGGGACGTTGGGGGGAGATCCCAGCACTCGCTCGTGCTGGACCCGTTTGAGCCATTCGCTCATGATCGTGCCGCCCTCGGCCGAGATCACCTGGGCCGCGTTGGTGTAAAGCTTTCCCTGAGTGGGCTGAGGCGCGGGATGGGGGAGCAGCGGGGTACCGGCGACCGCCGCCCGAACTCCCTGGACCAGATCCTCGATGTCGAAGGGCTTGATCATCTCCTGGCGCACGTTGAAGCTCTGCTTCGCGTTCTCCAGCAATTCCTCGGTGTCCGAGATCACCAGGAGCGGGATCCCCTGGGTATCCTGGCTCGCCCGCAGCTCCTCGAGAAGGTGCCAGCCGCAAGTCTTCGCGTGGACGCCGAGATCGAGCACGATCACGTCGGGGTTGATCTGCTGAACCTGCTGCATGGAATCGGAGCCACAAACCGTGGGGATCGCGTGGTAGCCCGCGTCGTAAAGGACGAGGCGATCGAGCTCCGCGAGCGACTCCTCTAATTCAACGATGAGCACGGTAGTCTGGTTCGACATAATGACGGTCTCCCTTCAAAGCAAGCAGCAGGACCAAGAGGAAGACTGGCCGGGCAGTTCCGGCGGGCCTCGACCAGGCGATCCAGGGTTCCCTCATCCCCTACCCCTTTAGGATCCACTCGCGTCCTACCGAGGATTCGGTCGAGCCGCGCAGAATGCTTGCCAGAGGTTTTCCGCTCGGCGGCGCGCTCCGGGCTGGGCCGACCGCGGGACAGATTGACAGAATACTGATGGCCTTCTATCCTCTGCCCACGGATTCCAGCACGCGGAGGTAACGTGTCGTGGGCGATGTCGCTCGCTCGACCCGGCGCATCTTTTCGTTTTCCCTCCTGGGCGCCATCCTCGGCGGCTGTGGAACCATCCCCTTCATCACGTCCAAGACGCCGCGCGGCCTCGGTCCGCGCCAAACCCTCGACGCCTATTTCAGCTCGCTGGCGAGCAACCAGACCAGCGTTGCCGAGGGCCTGATGACGGCATCGTTTCGGGCGCGGCTCGGACGCCAGGAACTGCAAGACCTTCTCCATTCGGTCCGGGCGGTGAAGATCACCGACGCGGTCGACGCGGTTTCCTGGGCGAACCAGCTTGGCGCGCGTTTGCCGTCACCACCGCCAGACCGACGCGAGTTCTTGCTGACCCTCGACGTCGATCCGACCGCGGCTGGCCGAGACACCTGGAGCGATGGCACGAATCGCCGATTCGTCGACCTGGTACTTCAAAACGGTCAGTGGCGAATCGACGCGATCGCCGTGAGCCCGGGGCCGCTCATCACCGGCCGCGACGGTTCGGCTCACGACCAGACCACCTTCGTGGTGCCGATCTCCCCGCTTCGCCTGGGCCCGGTCACGGTGGACCGGGCGATCTACACCGCGCGCCAGGATTCCGTTGCCCACGGGGCCATTCCCTGGGCGGTCGATCCAGTCGAGGTCGTTCACCACGATGGTCCATCCTTCGGCTTGGACCCTGGTGACCCCGCCAGGGTGCTTGGTCGGGACGTGGATCCGTCGTCGCTGGTGCCGCGGGTCTCGGTCGTCGTCCACCAGGGGGCCGACGCGTTTCTCGTGACGCTGGTTCAGCCGATTCGCGCCGGGGCCGGCGGTGTCTGGGCAATCGCGGACGTAACGAGATACCTGGCGAAAAGCGGCGGGTCATAGGATCAGCAGAGATCGACGATCCGATATCCGATTTGTACATCGACCCGCCGCCGCGTAGAATCGAGCTGAGGACACAAACCAACGATTCGAAGAGGCAAGAACCACGATGGCCACCGAAGGAACCAGTCAAGGCGCGGAGTTCGAGCGCCGCTTTTATCCGTTTGCCGACATCGTCATTCGCCTGGCGCACGCCGAGCCCGAAGAGCGCGCTCGGGCGCTTGGGGAAGTGTACGGGCGCCATCTCGGGTACGTGCTATCGCTCGTCGCGAAGATGGCGGACGAGGGAGATTTCGCAGGCTGGGCCGAGGAAAAGGTCAGCAACAACCTCGAGCAGCAGATTCTCAACCGGGCCAAGCAACAC
>JBOGTX010000535.1:0-1843 GCA_050695695.1 Chloroflexota bacterium | reverse complement strand
CGTACGATCCGTACCGGGCGGTCGCCGATGGCTGGGTGAGTCTTCCGGTCTACTTCCTGGTCAGCAGCGGCGACTACCTGCTGCTCCTCGCCTCGGCCGGCATCTGGATCCGGCAGGGCGGTCGCTGGCTGGGGCGCGGCTCGGGACGGCGGCGACTGACCCTCGGGGCCTGGATTCTCTGGCTCCTGTACGGGGCGTTCGCCCTCCAGGGGGCGCTGGCGATTCTCAGCGACCGGACCGGCGTCCTCGGCGGCAACCTGGAGCACCGCTCGTTCCCGTCGTTTGCCATGGTCGCGACGCCACTGGTCGCAGCGGCGGTCGCCGAGTGGCGGCCGCGCTTCCCAACCGCCCTGGCGCTTGGAATGCTCATCGCCGTGCTGACCGGACTGGCGCTGGTGAAGGCGACCGACGAGCCATCCCTGAGCAATAACTGGACGTTCTATCGGCGCCCGGAGCTACTCGCCCTCCGGTGGGCCGATCGTCACGACGACCACGCATCGATCTGGACCGGTCCGACCAATCGGCTGGTCGCGGCGTCTTCGATGGATCCGACGCCGTGGACCGGCGACAACCAATGGGATGACTACTCGCCCAAGGCTCGAACCCGGACGTTCATCGTGTCCCGAGTCACCCGCCTTTTGAGCGCCCGCCTGGGGGTTCCGCTACCCGACACGGCCTTCGCGAACCTGGTCTACGACAGCGGCGACGTCCAGATCTATCGCCTTCGCCCGCGGACTCCCTACCCGCATTGAGGTCACCGTGGAGAGAAGGGTCACGACACGGGTGAGCGCCTCGCGATCGCGGGGGCGCGCGCTCCCGCCGTGGATCGGACGGTTCGAGCTGAAGCCCGGTCGATTCCCATGAGAGTCGGGGTCCTCACCTACGGTCTGGATCGGCCTTTGACCGGAATCGGCCGTTACGCGGCGCAGCTCCTGCGCGCCCTGGCGACGCTTCCCGGCTGCCCGGAGATCGTGCTGATCACGACCGAGCGCGAAGACCGACACGGCCTCTGGAGCACGTTCGAGCGCCACGCCCTTCCCGTCGGACGGGCGCTACCGTCGCTGCTGACCGTTGGAAATCCGCTGCTCGCCCTGGCCGCGCGCCGCCACGATCTCGACCTCATCCACGACCCCAACGGAATCGCCCCGTTCCTCTGGCTGGAGCCTCGGGCCCGGCGAATCGTGACGATCCACGACACCTTCGCCCACGTCTGCCCCGGCCACCATAACCGTCTCGACAACTGGCGCTACTGGTTCATGTTACCGCGAGCTGCCCGACGGGCTGACGTCGTCTTGACCGATAGCCAGCACTCGGCCGACGATCTGACGAAGTATCTGGGTGTCGCCCGCGGGCAAATCCGAGCGATCCCATGCGGGGTGGATTCCGCGTTTCACCCGGTGACCGAGCAGTCGGAGGTTTCCGATCGCCTCGCGCACCACGGGATTGCCCAGCCGTACCTGCTCTACGTCGGAGGCATCAACCCGCGCAAGAACCTCGCGCGACTGCTCGAAGCCTACGCGCGGCTCCGCGGGCGCCATCCGACGACGCGACTGGTGATCGTGGGGAAGCCCCAGTGGAAGACCGACGAGATCGGCGCGACCTTGCGGCGACTGGCGCTGGCGCCGCACGTTCACTTTACCGGCCACGTCGCCGAGTCCGACCTGCCGGCGCTCTACAGTGGCGCCCAGGCGTTCGTGTTTCCGTCGCTTTACGAAGGCTTCGGCCTGCCCCCGCTGGAGGCGATGGCCTGCGGCACGCCGGTGATAACCTCGAACGTCTCGTCGTTGCCCGAGGTCGTCGGCGACGCCGCGCTGCTGGTCGACCCGCTCGACGTCGACGCGAT
>JBOGTX010000534.1:0-4632 GCA_050695695.1 Chloroflexota bacterium | reverse complement strand
GTCCAAAGGCCCGGTCGGTGGCTCGACCATTCCGGTCAGATCTCCAAAGGCCGAGGGATTGGGGAGGACCGGGCGACGCTTGAATTCCTCGATCGTCATCGGCCGCGCGTCAGATCGCGGATCCGGGGCGGTCGCCGTTCCGGCGGGCGGCAGGCCCGGCCACTCGAGGAGCTTCAGCAGCATGGCGATGCGCTTCAATTGGAAAAGGTGCTGGCACGTCGGCCCGAGCCCGAGCGCCGCGAGCACGGGTTGCTCGAACGGCGCGACGCGGCGCTCGATGGTCGTCCGCTCCCCGAGATCCTCGCCTTCCGCCGTCTCCCCGGTCTCCCAGCCCTCGCCCGCGAAGAGCCTGGCGTAGCGCTGGCGACGATCGGTCAGGTGCAGCTTTGCCGCCAGTTGGACCGCGCCCATCCCCAGCGACTTGCCCATGCCCAGCCCGTGGCAGTAGGTCCGAGATGGATCGCCGAGCGGTTGAAGAACCCAGCACAGCGCGCCCAACTCGCGGTCGGACAGGTTCTCGAAATAGATTCGGCTTCGGAACGTGACGCCCGCCCTCACCGGCTTCATCAGGGTATGCTGCGTGCTACCCGCCGTCACCGTCTCGGCCGATGCCTCCAGGTCCGAGCGTTGCCGCTCGCCCTGGTGCCAGTAGAGCTTGTGGCCGCGGATCGTCGTCCGGGAGAGCGGGTCGTCGTAGTGCCGAAGACGGTCCTTCAACTCTTCGGCCTGGACGAGATAGTGTTGGAAGGCGGTCGGCTTCGGACCCGCGAGAATTTTCGGCACGATCGCCTCCGGCGCGAGCCAGACGTCGCCCTGGCCGTGGATCAGCCGGGCGTCGGTGACCGATACCCGGCCGGCGCGCGCCGTCAGGTTCCCGGGCTTGCCAACCCAGCCAAAGATCGCCTCGGCGTCGTCGACGTCCTCGGGGCGGCGCAGCGCCTCCGGGACCAGGTCGCTTGGCGCGTGAAGGTAGGGAAGACGGAAGAGGCCGGCCCGTCCGAAGAAGGTGAGCTTCCGTTGGTGACTTTCGGGATCGTCCTCCCGCAAGAAGAAGACGGGCTCGCCCAGGTCATCGCCCGTCTTTTGAAGGGCGCCGTCTCGGGCGCGGGAGCCAGCTTCTGGACGGTCCTTCGGGAAGGCGCGCTCCTGCCACTGCGTGACCTGATCGTCGTCTTCGAAGCGCTGGATCAGCTCTTCGGGAACGGCGATGTGCTCGGCTTCGGCGAGGGGGAGCAGGAACACGAATTCGTGCGCCTTCCGGGGCGCGGGCCCGGTGATGACCAGCCGCCCCTCGGTCAGCCCCGGCCGGGGCTCGAGTGAGCTAGCGTCGACGTGCCGACCATCCGGCGCGACCCGAACGAAGATCCGTCGGTGCTGCTGGGCCCAGTTGGGGACCGCGTTTGGCCCGGAGCCGATCAGGAGGCTCGGCGACAGGTCGCCACGTCGGACCTGGAGCTTTTGGGCAACGGCGATGACTGTACCCCGAGAGGTTCGCCGTAAGAACCCTGACTCGACCTTATTCTCACCTCGCTGATTCCGATCAGTTCCCACCATGCGCGCCCGATAGTCGTCGCCGAGCGCGCTATTGTCCACCGAGCGAAAGAACAGGTGCCGGTCCGTGATCCGCTCAAGCTTCCCATAGCTGACGATCTCCAGCAGATTGCGCAGCATGCCACGGAGACTCGATCCGGGGACGACCGGTTCGTCCGGCCGGCGCGTGTAGAAGAAGTCAGGGGTGTTTTTCACCCGGTTGCGGAAGTCGGCTTGTCCGTCTTCGCCGGAGCCCTGGCGATCGAACAGGTCGCGTGGAAGGCCGCACCGAACGTAGAGCGGCGAGCGGGTGGTGATGGTGACGTCGAAGTGTCCGGTGTTCGGGTAATCCGCGTTGGCGTAGGTGTCGTGTCCGGGCAGGCCGGTCGGGTCCGAAACGGCCACCACGACCGCCTCCGGCAGCGGCACGAAGTTGTAGGGCGCGTGGGCGGTACGGTCGCGCGCGGTCGGATTACGGTGCCGGGGACGACTCGGGAAGCGCGGCGACGGTCGGTCGACGGTCACGGCAGATCCTCCAGACTGAGATTGACCAGGCGCGATTGGACGATCCGCGCTTCGCCGCCCTCGTCCTCCACGAGGTAATGGCGCACTCGGAGCCGGAGCGGGCGCCGCGAAAAGGAGCCGGTCGCCTCCGATAGCGGCACGACGTGGCGGAGACCTTGCGCGCCGTCGCTGAGTTGGACGAAGTCGGAGTCGGCGACCGGTGACCCGTGGTCTCCCCAGAGAATCTGTCTCTCGTCGAACGCCTCGCGCAGCTGAGCCGGCTCGTTGCCGTCAGCCTGACGGATCGCCCGGGCGTGCCATTCCAGGTCGCCGTCCCGCCAGACCAGGATCTCGCCCCGCGGGCTGAACAGACGGGCCGACTGCAAGGTGACGCCGCGGAGAGGAGGAGCCAGCGTCGCCCCGCTGGTCGCCGTGGCGACGGCGTCCGCCCCGACGACGCAGCGCTCGGCGTCGACCCGCCCCCAGATAACCCAGTCGTCCGCGTGCGCGAGCAGCCAGCACGGACCGAGCGGGCGAGACTGCTCGCGCAGCCAGCGGCGGGGATCCGCGGCGAAGGTATCGATCGGACGTGGCTCGATCAGGTCTCGAACGGCGATGATCGCTCGTCTCACGCTTTCGCCTCCTCGGCCAGGTGCTGTCGCAGGGCGCTCACCGCTCGTTCGAGGACCGCTCGATCCCCCTCGACGGCGAGCTGGCGATCGTCTCGCTCGGAGATCCGCCAGATCGCCTGATCATTTTCGGCGCGGCGAAGACGCAGCTCCGCTTCGCGGCCACCGAGCCGCCCGCGCCCAACCCCGATCTCACCGCCGACTGGCAGGTCGCCGGTCCAGAGGTCCTTGAGCACCAGCAAGAGCAGGCCAGTTTCCCACTCCGCTGGGTTTTCCAGGTGGAGACTCACCGTGACCGTCGCCTCACGATCGCCAAAGACCGGCTGCTCGCTGAACAATGCTGTCGGGAGCACGCCCCCGGTGAAGCGATCGATCGCGACCCGACTCTGGACCAGGTCGGACCGTCCCCCGACGATGACCTGTTCATCGACGGTCAGGCGACTCGCCGCCGGACTCACGCCCGGGCCGAGGTCCGGTCCAAAAATGTCGTCGATCGTCGCCTGGACGCGCGGGCTCGCTGGTCCCGCGAACGTCGCGGCAATCCGCGCGGCTCGCGCCCGGAGCGCCCCGGCGAGGCTGGTGCCGGAAAGAACCGGCTCGAGCCGACCGGTGGGCTGTCGGGCGTGCAAATGGCTGAAGTCTGGTCCCCCGGCGACCTGGCCGGTCTCGCTCCGAATCAGGAGTGATCCGTCTAGCCCGAACGTCGCGTTGATCTCGAATCGCCGCCGCCGATCCGGCAGATACGGTACGTCGAGCAAAGCCGCGAGATCGGGTCCTTCCACGGTCGACCCGGGCGCCTCGGCCGTCGCCGCTGGATCGTCCGCGGCAATCCAGGCGATCAAGCCCTCCGGACTGGTGAGGTCGTAGCGGGTGACCCGCCAGCGCTCGACGCTCACCCTTCCATACCCCCGGTGTTTGCGCGCGCCCAGGCGGATTCCGCCGGCCGCCGGATCGAGGCCGGCCAGCGCGGTGGCCAGCGCCTGGCGTTGCAGCCGCCCGACGGCGCCACCATCGGCCAGAAATAACTCGAAGCGCAGCGGAAAGGTTATCCCGCTCGGCCAGAGCTCGAGGTCGAACTTCTTCTTGTCTTCGGCCGTCCGGGTGCGCGGATCGAGCTTGACCCCGTCGCGCCGCTCGATCCCCGGGAGATTCGCCAGCGCGTCGTCGACCACGACCGGGCTTGACTCGCCCGCGTCATCCTCTCGCGCGCCCCCGAAGAGACAAGCTGCCCAGGCGATCTCTCCCGTACTGCCTCTCGCGGCGGCGCTCCGGTCGCCGAGCTGGCGCGCCTGAAGATAGCCACGCAGCGCCCCGGCCAGCGTCGCCCCGGGGAGCAACGGCCGCCCCTCCAGTGGGTCCCGAAGTAGTGGCAGGTCGATCTGATCGTCACCGTCGCCATTGCCCAGGTGGACCGGCGTGAGCAGGGTTAGATTGCCTTCGACCGCCAGCACTTCGCGAATTCCTCGCGCCGTCGCCGCGTCCCATCGCTCGTTCGCCATCGTCACCCTTCTCCGTCAGGCAATCGTGCCTTCGCCATACCAGCCAGGACGCCATCAATCAAGCGGAGCGCGTACCCGATCGCCAGGTCCTCGCGGTAGCTCGCCCGGATTGCGCCGATCGAGGGCAACCGGGCGCGCTGGTCCTGGTCCAGGAGCGCGTCCCAGGTGGACCGCGGATTCTGGATCTGAGCGCGCAGCCAATCGGCCAGCGGCTGCCCGCCGACCAGCGCCCGTTGCAATTGCCGGCGCGCCGCCTGGCGTTCCTCGGCGTGCCGCAGGAACTCCAGCAGGCCCGACCGCGCGTCGGCGTCCGGTCGCCCCAGGCCGTCGCGCGTGACCGCGCGCAAGCGCGCGATCTGCGCGCCACTGGGTAGCTGGCCGGCCGGGACGCCATCGAGCAATCGATTCGCCAGGCTCACCGTCGCGCGGTCGAGTCGCTCGCGCAGCATTCGTTCGACCATCTGCCGCGC
>JBOGTX010000533.1:0-5374 GCA_050695695.1 Chloroflexota bacterium | reverse complement strand
CCCCGTGGCTGCCCAGGGTCCGGTTGGTGGCCCCCTCGCGACGGCCCATGGGGCAACCGGTTCCGGGGCAGCCACGGGGGGCTGCCCCTACCCGGGGATGGCCGAACGGCGCGGCCAGGCCGAATTGAGCAAACCACAACTGGAGCAGGAGAGGCGAATGGCGTTCGCGGAAGAATACCTCCAGGAAACCCGCCAGATTGCCGACCAGCTCGACGTTGACGCGATCGAGCGGATAGTCGCGCTGCTGGCCGAGACCCGGGACCAGGGGGGGCGTCTCTTCATCCTTGGCGTGGGCGGGAGCGCCGCGAACGCTTCGCACGCGGTGAACGACTTTCGGAAGATCGTCGGCCTCGAGGCGTACGCGCCCACCGACAACGTCGCGGAGCTGACCGCCCGGACCAACGACGAGGGGTGGGCATCGACCTTCGAGGGCTGGCTGCGGGTGAGCCGGCTTCGCCCGGAAGACTTGGTGCTCGTCCTCTCGGTCGGCGGCGGCGATCTGGCAAGGAACGTGAGCCCCAACCTGGTCGCTGCCCTGACCTACGCGAAGGAGGCGGGCGCGAAGGTGGCCGGGATCGTCGGGCGGAATGGTGGCTACACCGCTCAGGTGGCGGACGCCTGCGTGATCGTGCCGACGGTCAACCCCGAGCGGGTAACTCCACACAGCGAGGCGTTCCAGGCGGTGATCTGGCACCTGCTGGTCTCCCACCCAACGCTGAAGGCGAGCGCGACGAAGTGGGAGTCGGTGCGGTGATGGGCGACTCGCGGCCGGCGGTGTTCTTCGATCGCGACGGCGTGTTGAACGCGGCGATCGTCCGCGCCGGGAAGCCCTATCCGCCGATCAGCCTGGCCGAGCTGCGGATCACCTCGGGCGCGCCGGCCGCGCTCGATGCCCTGGTCGGAGCGGGCTTTCTGCTGGTGGGGGTCACGAACCAGCCAGACGTCGCCCGAGGGACCCAGCGGCGTGAGGTCGTCGAGGCGATCGATCGCGCCCTGCTGGCCGCCCTGCCCCTGAGCGACATTCTCGTCTGCTACCACGACGACCCTGACGGCTGCGCCTGCCGGAAGCCGCGTCCGGGCCTGCTGCTGGCGGCGGCCCGCCGGTACGCCATCGACCTTTCGCGCAGCTTCCTGGTTGGCGACCGCTGGCGGGACGTCGAGGCTGGCGACAACGCCGGTTGTCGCACCGTCTTCATCGACCACGGGTATACCGCGGAGAAGCTGGAGCGGACGCCGGATCGGACGGTTGGCTCGCTCGATGAGGCGGTGGTATGGATTCTTGGCCAGGCACGGGCAAAGGTTTCTCCATGAAGCATCCCGGATTTCTGCTCGGCGCGGCGAAGAGACCCCTCTCACCCCGTCCCGCTCTCCCCGGCGCGGAGAGAGCGGGAGAGGGCCCACGGGCAGCATGGTGACCGGTCCAAGCTCCTCTCCCTGCGCCGGGGAGAGGTTGGGAGAGAGGTTGCCCGGCGGTGACGAGCAGAATTTCGGGATGCTACGTGGGGAACTCTCCAAGGAGTGATGACGAGTGAATCGAGTGGACCACCTCAAAGTAAAGATCTTCGCCGACGGCGCCGACCAGGCGGGCATGATCGAGATGTATCGGAAGCCCTTCGTCAAGGGCTTCACGACGAATCCGACGCTGATGCGCAAGGCGGGCGTCACCGACTACCGTGCCTTCGCGCGCGACGTGCTCGCGGCGATCCCGGATCGGCCGATCTCGTTCGAGGTCTTCGCCGACGACCCGACCGGCATGGCGCGGCAGGCGCGAGAGATCGCCACCTGGGGCGAGAACGTCTACGTGAAGGTGCCGGTCACGAACACCGCGGGAGTACCGACCTACGGTCTGGTCCACGAACTTTCGCGCGACGGGATCAAGGTGAACGTCACCGCGCTGCTGACGCTCGGCCAGGTGAAAGAGGTCGGCGCGGCGGTGGCCGGCGGGGCGCCGTGCTACGTGTCGGTCTTCGCCGGCCGGATCGCCGACACCGGGCGAGACCCGGTGCCGATCATGACGGAAGCCGTCCAGATCCTCCGGGCGAGCCCGAACGCCGAGCTACTCTGGGCGAGCCCGCGCGAGCTCCTCAACGTCTTTCAGGCCGAGGCAATCGGCTGTCAGGTCATCACGGCAACCAACGACATCCTCCGGAAGCTCGACCTGGTCGGCAAGGATCTCGGCGAGTACTCGCTGGAGACGGCGCGCATGTTCTACCACGACGCGGTGGCGGCCGGGTTCGTCCTGTGAGCGCCGATTTGTCGTCCCGGGACGGGCCTCACCCGCGACAGGGATTTGGAGATAAGGAAGAGGGCTAGTTAGCAAGGTCGGGGTAGTAAGGTTGTTGTTGGGGGTGCGGGAGGGCTAGGCGAGGCGAGGAGAAGGGAGTACAGTCGCAACCGAGGACCGAAACGCGCGCGCAGATGCGCGGGGGTCGGCGGAGGGTGCGATGTGGGTGCGCCAAGACAAGCAGACGGTGCTGCGCCGCTTAGCCGAAGGGGCAGCAATTCAGACGATTGTCCCGCAAGCCAGCGGCGCCTTGGACGAACTGGTGGCCCTGAGCACGGAACTGGAGACCTTTCGGATGCTCGACGCGGTGAAAGTGAGCCGCGAGCGCCAGGGCATCCCCGATGCGCTCCTGCTGCAGACCCTGGCGGTGCTTCCGTTCCTGGCCGATGGCTCGCTGCAAGGCAGTGCCCAATCGCTCTTCAGTGACCCAGCGATTCTGGTGCAGCTCGGGTATGCTCCGGTGGAACTGGCCACCGGCGTCTCGGCGCGTCACCGCCAATCACGCGGGAAGACCGCCGAATCGATCCCCCTCCATATTGACACCTTGCGGGATGAATTGGCACGACTGAGCGCCGCGGATTGGGAGCAGGTGCAGGAGGAGCGATTGCGGGTGCTCTACGCCAAGCGGCTGATTCGCAGTACGAAAGTCGTGGTGGACGGGAGCGGCCTGGGAGAAGGCGAACGGGTCGTGACCCTCTCGGCCTTGACCGGCCACGGCGTGATTCCCCTCGCCTGGGAGTTTCTCACCGGGGATGCCTCGGAGAAGGGGAAAGAGGCCACGATCACGCGCAAACTGGTCGAACGGGTGCGCAAGGTCGCGGGTTCTTCGGCGATCAGCCTGCTCATCGCCGACGCTTTCTACGCCGACGGGCCGTTCCTCGCCTGGCTCGAAGCGAGCGGAACCGACGGACTGGTGCGCTTACCCGAGGATCGGCTGCTGTTTGCCGAGGGTTTGCAGGTGATCGCCTTGGAGGGGGATTCGTGGCAGAGGCGACGGCAAACCCGCACCCTCGACGGCCACAAGGAGACCCGCACGGTCGAGGTGGCCGTGGCACACGGTCTGACCGAGTGGGACAGCTATCAGACGAAAGCGAAGGAGTTGGGCATCGCCGACCCGACGCTCAGCGTAAGCTTCATCCGCCAGCTGGAACCGACGCTGCCCCCTGAGAAGACAGTCTTGGCGTTGGTGAGCACCAAGGAGTGGTCCGCAGCGTGGCAGACCTACGAAGCCTATCGGCCGCGCTGGTGGATCGAGAATGCCGGGTTCAACGAGTTGAAGGAGGGCTGGTTAGTCGAGCGCTACCCCTGGGGACGTTCGGAGGCCATCGTCCGGGGAAGAGTGGGCTTCACCCTCCTCGCCCAGCAAGTTGTTGCCTTGTATTGTCAGGCGGCAGGCCGTCAGTTAGTTGGCTACGGGATTCGCCGCCTGCGCCGCGCCTTGAATCTCGCCTTGGGTGGGCCGGGGATGGTCGTGGTCGTCGACGCTTACTATGCCGTGCTCCACGCCGAGGAACTCCTCGAAGCGTTGGGCCACCCGGTCGCGCAGAGTTTGCGGCGTGCGCTCACCCTGCCGACCGCAAGGAGGAGGGCGTGAGCCGATAAACCACGGGAGGAGTCTGCCCACGAGGCGACGCGCACGAGACGGCCTCCTCACGAGAGCTTCCGACAGCAGCGTGGGGACCGGCCGCCACCGTTTGCATCGCTCGCTCTCCCGCCTCACCCACCCACGTCGGGCACACCCGGCTCGAGCGAGCCCATACCATCCGCACCTGTCCGACACGCTCTCCGGCTAATCCCCTACAACCTCCCGCTATCTCCAAATCCCTGCACCCGCGACACGCTACTTGACAGGAACGTCGGCGCTGCTATACTCGACGCTAACTGAATAGCAATTCGACTGTGATCGGGACGAGTACGCAGCTAGCGGGGCGACAGAGAGTCGGGGCAGGTGTGAGCCGATGCCCGCGCGGATGCTGAATGGACCCGGGAGTCGCCGCCCGAAAGGAGCAACCCTCCCAGTAGGCGCGGCCGGAGATTCCACCGTTATCGGGAATCGGATATCGGCCAGCTGATCGCCCGAGTGCGCGCGATATGGCGGTGAGTGGTTTGGGCCCGTATTCGTGAGAGTGGGTCGCGCAAGCGGCCAAGTGGGGTGGCACCACGGAACCTCCGTCCCCAGCGTGGGATGCGGGGTTTTTTTGTTGTCCACTTCACGAGAAGGAGGAAGAGTGTATCTCCCATCGCGCGACTTCGTCGTCAACTACCGCGGCCCGGGCAACATGGTGCCGGTCTACCGCGCGATCCTGGCCGACCTCGAGACGCCGGTCTCCGCCTTTCTGAAGGTCGCCCGCGGCCCGGGCAGCTTCCTGCTCGAAAGCGTCGAGGGCGGCGAGCGGCTGGCCCGCTATTCTTTCCTTGGCACCTCGCCGTACCTGATCGCCGAGCTCGAGCGCGGCGAGGCCCGGCTGTCGGGTGATCGTGGCGAGTCGACCGCGCCGTTCAGTAATCCGCTGGACGTCGTGCGCGACGAGATCGGGCGGTTCCAGCCGGTCGACGTGCCGGGGCTACCGCGGTTCGTCGGCGGCGCGGTTGGCTACCTGGCCTACGAGTGCGCGCGTTACTTCGAACGATTGCCGAGCCCGGACGGGCCTGGCCTGGGCATTCCCGAGGCGATCTTCCTGTTCGTCGATACCCTGCTCGTCTTCGATCACCTCCAGCACAGGATCCTGGTGGTGAGCAACGCCCACCTGGACGGTGATCCGGGCGCGGCCTACGACCGGGCGGTCGAGCGCATCGACGCGCTGGTCGCTCGCCTGAGTCGCCCGCTGAAGGATCCGGTGGCGATCACCCCGACCCGTCGGCGGCCCGGCGTGCCGGACGGCTACCCGTTCGGCGACGGTCTTTACGGGAACGTGCCGCCCGGCCGCTACCAGGAGATGGTGGTCCGGGCCAAGGAGTACGTTGCCGACGGCGACATCATCCAGGTGGTGCCATCCCAGCGGTTTTCGCGGGGCACGGTGGCGCACCCGTTCTCGATTTACCGGGCGCTGCGCACGGTCAATCCCTCGCCGTACATGTATTACCTCGACC
>JBOGTX010000532.1:0-10450 GCA_050695695.1 Chloroflexota bacterium | reverse complement strand
AAACCCAGGTCGTCCCCACCCTGGAACGAGACTAATCGCTGGCGATGCGCGCGTATAGCTCTTCGTATCCGGAGACCATTCCTTCCGCGGAGAATCGTTCGTTCACCCAGGAGCGGCATCGTTCGGGATCGATCTCACCCAGGTGATGGACCGCGTCGATCATGCCATCGAGGCTATCGACCACGAATCCAGTTTCGCCGTGCGCGACGACCTCGGGAATCGATCCTCGCCCGAAGGCGATCACCGGCGTTCCACAGGCCATCGCCTCGGCCATAACCAGGCCAAAAGGCTCGGGCCAGGACACCGGATGGAGCAGGCAGCGCGCCCCGGCAAATAGCTCGCGTTTCCGGATGGCATCGGCCTCACCGACGAAGCTGACCTTTGGATCGTCTAGCAAGGGCGCGACCTGGGAGTCGAAGTAGCCCTGGTCGACCCGATCCACCTTGCCGGCGATGACCAGGCGTTGACCGAGCGCGCGGGCGGCCTGGAGCGCGACGTGGGTGCCCTTTTCGAGACTCAGGCGACCGAGGAAAAGCAGGTAGTCGTCCTTTTCCCGAGTGAACGGAAAGCTTTCCACGTCGATGCCATTGTAAACCACGCCAAGGTAGCCTCGATCGGGGAATCCGTCTTTCGACGCGAGGCTAATCGTGTTGTAATAGCCGGCGTAATGATCCCAGACAATCTGACTGTCCGGCACCATCGGCCCGTGGATGGTCGTGAGCATCGCGGTCGGCGCCAGGCCGGCCAGAGTCATCAGGAGCTCGCCACAGTGGTTGTGGATCACGTCGTACTGGCCAGCCTCGGTGATCACCGACGAGGCGTGGACCAGTTGATAGGGGAGGGACTCGGCAACGTTCGCCGCTCGGAGTGACCGTGGGCAGACCGAGCGGAGCCGCGCCGAGGTGATCGAGTCGCCGGTCGCGTACAACGTCACGTCGTGTCCCCGGCGGGCTAGCCCGTTGGCGACGAGACTCACCACCGCCTCGATGCCGCCGTAGGCCGGCGGGGGGACGCGCTCCCAGATTGGGCTCGCGATCGCGATGCGCATTGGTCGTTCTCTTTCTCAGTCACCCGACCGGAGAATCCGTGGGCTTCCCGGGACCTCCGGTGCGATGTCGATCTGGTTCACGACGTCCTTCACGCCCTCGACGGCCCAGGCGTCATTCTTCGCCGCGTCGCGCGCGTCGGCTCCGGCGACGGTGCCGGCCAGGGTCACGACCGCGTCGTGGCAGAGCACCAGGATTTCGATAGCATCGACGAACGGGTCTTTGTCGAGAACGGTCCGGATCGCCTCGGCGAGGAGCTCGTCGTTGGCGGGCGAGGGATAGACCGCGTCAAGGTCGTTGACGACGCCCCGAACGCCCTTGACCCACCAGCAAAGGGCGCCGGCGAGCTTCCGAAGGAGGGTGGTATCGACGAGGCCGGTCAGCTTGACGACGCCGTTCGAGACCGCGACCTGAATCGAGGTCGCGTCGATCCACCGGTCGGCCTCGAGCGCGTCGCGGACGACCCGGGCGACGTCGGCGTCGGGGCGTTGATCTGGGGGACCGACGAGCAGGCAGCTTTCGACCCGATCGGGTCCAATTCGGTCGCCGGCGTCCGCCTCGATCCATACCTTCTCCGGCAGACCGGGAACCCATCCGACCAGGCCGATCGCCTGAGCGTGCGGAATGACCTGGACCTTCAGCGTTCTGACGTCGAATCGAGGGTCGGCGGCCAGCACGGCCTCGACCTGTTTGGCCGCCGTGGTCATCGGCCGAGGGTGTCCGGCCGCAAGGTTGGTTGGGTCATCCATCATCAGCCTCTCTGGCCGCCATTTGGCAAGATTCGTTCCGGCGACGGACGGGCGCCCGGCCCAAAAATTGCCGGTCAAGGCTCCACTCGCCAGGGGGAGGATCTATGCCACGATGTCAGCCGCCGCCGGATGGGGGGGTTGGGGGAGGCGACCCGATGTGGGGTCCGGGAGACCCGCTCTATCCGCAAACCGATCAGGAAGTGATGGACGCGGTCCGAACCGCCTATTTTCTCGACCCGGACCTTCCGGAGAACGCGTTCGAGGTCCTGTCGATCGATCGCGTCGTCTACTTGCGCGGCGTCGTTCCGACTACCGATCTGAAACGTCGCGCGGAGAACGTCGCGGGCCAGGTCACCGGCGTGAACCGAGTCGTCAACGAGCTTCGGGTCGCCATCCCCTGACCATCGGTTCGGCCGCCCGGGGCGTCAGCTCATTTTGACGACGATGTCGCCGATGATGTTCGCCGCGGCGTCGCCGCGATCGGCGGCGTTGCTGAGATGTCGGTAGACCTCGCGCATTTTGAGGACGTGAACCACATCCTCCACCGCGTGAACCCGATCGAAGAGGTGCATCAGCGCTTCGCGATAGATGCTCTCGGCGACATTCTCCATCGTCTTGGCGCGGACGGCGTGCTCGTTCGCGATGCTCGGGTGCTTGCGCAATTGGAGGATCGCCAGGTAGATCTCTTCGGCGGCCTCACGCAACGTCGAGGCGAGGCGAGCAACGTACTCGTTCGGCTGAACGCCGAGAATCTGCATCTCGTCGATCGTGCTGTAGGCGTAGTCGAGCATATCGTCGACGGCGCGACTGAGCGCGAAGATGTCTTCGCGGTCGAACGGGGTGACGAAGGTTCGGTTCAGGTCGTCGATCAGGATTCGGCGTAGCTCGTCTTCCTCGCGCTCATACTGGATCACCTTTTCTGCCTCGATCTGATCGCCGGTCTTCGCGTAATTCTCGAACGCTTGAAGTCCTTCGCGCGTCTTCTCGGCCTGATCGAGCAGCATCTTCACGAAGTCCGGGCCCTTTCGCTTGAAGAGACCGTTGAACATGATCGACTAACCCACGACGTAGCGCGCGACCGGATAAAGGACAATCGCGACGACGGCGGTCAGGGGAAGGGTAATCAGCCAGCCAACGACCATCTGCTCGGCGACCTCCCATCGGACTTTCGACATGCGCTCGGCCATTCCCGCTCCGATAATCGACGTGCTGGCGATC
This sequence comes from Chloroflexota bacterium, assembly GCA_050695695.1. Classification (GTDB taxonomy): domain Bacteria; phylum Chloroflexota; class UBA6077; order FW602-bin22; family CADDYW01; genus JAJPKB01. The sequence continues at coordinate 7,437 of JBOGTX010000532.1, read as the reverse complement.
TGGCTCAGGCTCACCGGCCCGCCGAGAACGGTTGCCCCCAGAACGATCACGGCCGCCGTGCTCTGGGCGACGAATCCGTTGATCGGCCGCGGCCGGTAAATGCGCGCGCCAAGGGTTCGAATTACTTGCCAACCCCCGGTTGCGATGCCGAGCGAGAGCGCGCACGCCGACGCCGCGACGACCCAGGCCGGGATCGTGAACGACGCGTACAGTCGGGCCTGGTAGAGGATCAAGGCAATGATGCCGACGATCTTCTGGCCATTGCTGGTGCCGTAACTCGCCGCCAACAGGATCGACGTCGGAAGCTGCCCGGCCCGGAAGAAATTATTGATCCGCGGCGGCGCGCCCTGGACGAGCCAGATTGTCAGGCGCATCGCCAGCCAGCTCACGAACACGGCGACGATTGGCGCGGCCACCAGGGCGACGGCAAGAATCACCAATCCGCTGATCTTGACCGCCGCGAGTCCGGTCGCGGCGATCGCGCCGCCGATCAAGCCGCCCATCAGGGCCTGGGTGGAGCTCGACGGTATGCCAAGGGCCGATTCGACGAGGAACCAGAGTAGCGCCGAGACCAGCGCCGCCGCGACGCTCGCGAGGTCGATGCCGTTCAGCTCGACGATGTCGGTTCCCACGACGTAGGCAACCGCGAGCCCGAAGGCGAAAAGCCCGACGAAGCTCGCGACCGCCGCGAGCAAGAGCGCGCGGCGCGCGCCGGCCGCGCCGGTCGAGATGAGCGTGGCGACGAGGCTGCCGCTGCCATTGTAGCCATTCAGGAAGGCGAACGCCAGAGCGAGGCCGACCAGCGCCGCCACGGTCATGCTGGCGATGCCTCGCGAGGTCGATGCCTTGCCGTTACGCCCATCTCGTCTCGTGCCGCGCCAAGCGTTTGCCACATTGTAGCACGGCGGATTGGGCCGCGCCGGCACCCGGACGACTAAGAGGCGCGCGTGCGCTCGGTGGCTTCGACGACCTCCACCTGACCGCGCGCGCGCCGCTCGCGTTCGGAGTGGATCGTCCAGACGACGTCTGGAACGCTCTGGATGAGCCGCTCCGGGTTCCGATAGATCTCGGTCGGCTGGATCGCGCTAAGAAATTCGTTCGGCAGGGCGATCTTCCGATCGAGCAGGAGCTTCAAAAGCCCGTCCTTACTGAGTCCGCGGGACCAGTCGAGACCGCGAAGCAAATCGAGGACGCTCTGACAGTCGAGCATGAGGCCGCCTCCCGAAGTGACATCGTCACACCTCATAGCACAAACTGTGCGACGCTGAGAGCTTCGGGCAGGTCCACGCGGAGTTCTGCTAAGATAGAAGGGATATGGACACGCCAAACTGGCTCGCGCGGTTCGACGGCGCCCTGGCCCGACGGCTCGGCGCCGGCTTTCACCAGCGCGGGCACGCGCTCTTTCTGGTCGGGGGATCGGTGCGCGACCTGATCCTGGCAAAGCCAACGCACGACCTCGACTTCACCACCGACGCGACGCCGGATCAAACCAGGGAGATTCTCGGCGAGGCCGGCCCGACCGGCATCTGGGCGATTGGCGAAAAGTTCGGGACGATTGGCGCCACCTTCGACGGCGTGGTCGTCGAGATCACGACCTTCCGGACGGAGAGCTATCGGCCCGGCTCGCGCAAACCGGAGGTTCGCTACGGTCGGTCTCTCGCCGAGGACCTCGCGCGCCGAGACTTCACGATAAACGCCATGGCGCTCGATCTGACGACCGACGCTTTGGTCGATCCGTTCGGGGGGCAGCAGGACCTGAGAGCCGGAGTGATCCGAGCGGTGGGACGACCGGCGGAGCGCTTTGCCGAGGATCCGTTGCGGCTGCTGCGGGCGGTGCGCTTTGTTGGCCAGCTCGGCTTCGAGCTGGATCCGGAGACGCGCGCCGCGATCAAGGAATGCGCCGAGCTGATTCGTCAGGTCAGTCGCGAGCGGATTTTCGAAGAGCTGAACCGCTTGCTGATCGCGCCCCACGCGACGCGTGGCCTCAGGCTGCTGGCCGACCTCGGACTCCTCGACCAATTCATGCCCGAAGTCACCGCCCTGCGCGGTACGACCCAGGGAAAGCGCTCGAAGGACGTCTTCGAGCACACCTTGCGGGTGATCGACCGAACCCCACCCGACCTCGTGCTCCGGTGGGCGGCGTTGCTCCACGACATCGGAAAGCCGCGAACTTTCATTCAGAGCGATGGGGAGATCCACTTTCCCGGACACGAGCTCGTCGGGGAGCGGCTCAGCGCGGAGATTCTGACCCGACTACACGCGGATTCCGACCTCGTCGCGCGGGTCAGTCGCCTGGCCGGCCTGCACATGCGGGCGAACCAGTACGAAGCTGACTGGTCTGATGGCGCGGTTCGCCGACTGATGCGCGACGTTGGACCAGACCTGGAGTTGTTGCTGCTGCTGTCCACCTCGGACGTGACCAGCTACCGCGCCGCGAAGGTCGAGGCCGCGGTGAGCCGCGTGCGACGCCTGCGCGAGCGCATCCAGCGGCTGGAAGAACAGGCCCGAATCGAAGAGATCCGCAGCCCGCTCGATGGAAACGACCTGATGCACGTCTTTGGGCGTGGACCGGGGCCCTGGATCAAAGCCGTCAAAGAGTATCTGCTCGATCAGGTGATGGAAGGAAAGCTCGCCCCCGACGACCGGTCCGGAGCCGAGGTGCTAGCGCGGCGATTCGTCGAAGCCGGGCAAGCAGCCTGAAGCGGCGAGACCCCCGCCTCGCGCCCGGGGCGGTGAGAGGCGGGATACACGAGGCCCAAGCGCGACGGCGTTTGCTCTAGCGGTGCTCGGCGACGATCGCGCGCAGGGCGTGGATCAATTGAACGCGTGAAGGGTCGTCGAGGGCGTGCCCGGTCGTCGATTCGTAGAGGGCGACCATCGTGTCCAGGTTGAGGAGCCAGACGACGGCCTGGCGCGGAGTAAGGTCCGCGACGACTTCGCCAATCTGGACCGGGTGGCGATCAGATGAGCGGTGACGCTGACGGCAGCGAAGCCGCGGAGGAAGCTCGCCGGGCGGCGTGCGCCGTCGGCCTCGGCGAAACCGGCGCCCTGTCACTTCCGAAAGGTCGTCGTCTCCCGAGTTCTGGTAATAGCGTTCCTCCATGCCTTCCCCTCCTCACGGCAGACCGACCGGCGCGAAAAATCGGGCGGCCCTTTGGGAACCACACCCGAACGCCCCAATTATAGCACAGGGTTCCGGCTGACTCCAAATACGGAAGACTGTTACAATACGCGTCAACGCGACCGTTGCCGGTGGACCGGTTTGCACCGAGCGACGTTGGTCGCGAATTATGGGATGAGGTTCTGGTCATGCCAGTTGTCGTCGTCAAGCTGTACGAAGGGCGAACCATCGAGCAGAAGCGCGCCGCGGCCCAGGCGATCACCCAGATCGTCGTCGAGACGTTGAAGACCACCGCCGAGCACACCCAGGTGATCTTCGAGGACGTGAAGAAGAGCGACTGGGCGACGGCCGGGAAGCTCGCGTCGGATTAAGTGATGCCAGGGGAAGCACCCCGGGCCGGCCCGGGGTGCTTCCCCTGGATCAGCGATTCGAGGCTGCGCGCGCCATCTGATGGATCAACGCCAGGTCGGCGCGGGAGTCGGCCAGATCGGTCACCGGCCGGCGATCGTTGACCACGCAGTCATGAAAGTGAAGCAACTCTTCCTTGAACGCTTCGTGGTAGGAGACGGTGACTTCCTTTTCCCAGGACGCGGCTTCCGCGCGGTCGGGAAGCCCCTCGCTTCCCTGGACGAACACCCGAGTCGGGTAATTGCGGAGGAAGGGGGACGGGAAGACGATCCGGACCCGCGTGGCATCGCTATAGCAGGCGAGCTCCTCGTCGTAATCGCGGAGGTCGGCAAGGTAGGTCCAGGTGAGGCTGGCGCGGACACCACTCGCGTAGCGTAGCGTGCTGCTGATACAAAGTCCCTGATTCCAAACCTCGGTGTGAGCGACCGCCTCCGGCTCGCCGATCAGGCCCCGCAGCGCGTTGACGTCGTGGCAAAGGCTGCCGAGCATGATGCCGAGGGCCGCTTGCTGCATCGGCGGTGCCGTCGGACCGAGCACCTCCTGGATCAATGCCGCTTCCGGGCCGGATGCCATCGCGGCGATCATGCGTTGGCCGAGCTCGCGCGTCGGCAAAGCGCCCTCCGGCGCGGCCGGGTGAAAAACGTGATGCTGGAAATAGAGCTCGCTGGCCGGATGGAGGACGGTGACGCGCACGTACCGGAGGTCGGCGAGGTCTCGGATGATGCGCTGGCCGTAGCGATACGCCGGATCATAGCGCTTCATATACCCCACCATCAGGCGAACGCCGCTGGCCGCCACCGCGTCGCCGATCCGATCGAGCTCCGCCTCGGTGTAACAGAGCGGCTTTTCGACGAAGACGTGCTTCCCGGCGCGCGCCGCGGCCACCGCCATCGCCGCGTGGGATCCACTGGTGAGGATCATCACCGCGTCGAGGTCGAGCCCCAGCAGCTCGCGGTAGTCGGCGAAGCGGCGTGCGATGCCGTAGAAGTCCGCGACGGCGTCGAGCCTGCTTCGATCGACGTCGGCGAGCCCGACGACTTGAAAGCGATCGTCCAGCTCGCGCAAATGCGGCAGGTGCATCATCTGGGCGATTCCGCCCGCGCCGATGATCCCGACCCTCAACCGCTCGGTCGTTGGCACTCTTCCTCCCACGTCAGATCAATCCCCGAAGGCCAGGCGAATGATGTTGACCGTCGCGACGATCAAAATAACCTGGACCAGCACGCTCGCCGCCAGGAGGATTAGCGCGGCCAGACGCTCGTGCCGGTGCAAGAAGGCGGCGAAAACGAGGTCGCTGGCCAGAACCACCCCGCCGATGCCCGCCATCTTGTAAAGGTCGATTCGCGGACCGATCAAATCGACCGCGCCCTGACCGTTGTAATGGAGCGGAAGCAACGGGGGAAGCGATGGGATCCAGCCGCGAATGTAGATCGCGAGGCCGACCAGGCAGGCGACACTGACGAGTATCAACCCGATCGCGACGACGTCGCGCCACAACGAAGCTCCAACGACCGCCCGCGCCGCGCCGAGCGGTCGAAGGCGACCTAACGGTCGGCGGTGACCGGAGCGTAAACCGGTGTCAACCATTCCGCGTACTTGCCGTTGCGTCCGCGAACGGCGTCAAAGAAGATCGATTGGAGCTGCCGGGTGATCTGGCCGGTCACGCCGGCGCCCACCGGACGGCGATCCACCTCGATGACCGGGGTGATCTCGGCGGCCGTGCCAGTCATGAAGCACTCGTCGGCGCCATACATTTCGCTGCGATCGATCGATCGCTCCACGGTGGGGACGTCGAGCTCGTCGCGGGCGATCTGCATGACCGAGGCGCGGGTAATTCCCACCAGAATGTTGTCCGACGGCGGCGGGGTCACCAGCGAGCGCCCCATGACCAGGAAGATGTTCTCTCCGCTCCCTTCGCAGACGTGGCCGTCCTGGGTCAGCATGATCGCCTCGTCGAAGCCGTTGAGCTGCGCCTCGGTCTTGGCGAGCGCTGAATTGACGTAGCCACCGGTTACCTTGGCACGGGCCGGAATCGCGTTGTCGTCGATCCGCCGGAAGGTGGAGACGCAGCAGCGGCAGCCTTCCGAGGCGTCGATGTACTTTCCGAACGATGTGACGAAAATGGAGAAGTGGTCTTCGAGGTTGTGCATCCGGACGCCGACCACGCTCGATCCCTTGTAGAGGATCGGGCGGATGTAGCAGTCTTCACGCAGCTCGTTTCGACGCACCAGCTCGGTGGTGATCTCGCACATGTCTTCGACCGTGTGAGGACAGGTGAGGCCAAGGATGCGCGCCGAGGTGACCAGGCGCTGGTAGTGCTCGGTCAGCCGAAACAGGAACATCTGGCGCTCGGCGTCGTTCCAGTAGCCGCGAATCCCTTCGAAGCAGCCGGTCCCATAGTTGAAGGCGTGGGTCATGATGTTGATGTTGGCGTCGGCGAGCGGAACGTATTGGTCACGAAAGTAGGCAAGAGGATTCATTCGGGGAGCGTCCTCCTCTCAGATGTCGCGCTTACCCGCCATTATAGCACGCCCCCACGTGCTATAATCGCCGTCGTCAACGTTGGGGGAGGGACGGGGTTGTTGAACCCGATCAGCGCGTTCCTTGGGTTGTTTTCGCACGATATCGGAATCGATCTGGGAACCGCGAACACGCTGGTTTTAGTCCGAGGCAAAGGTATCGTCATCAACGAGCCGTCCGTGGTGGCGGTCAACAAGAAGACGAAGAAGGTGCTGGCCATCGGCGCCGAGGAGAAGCGCATGGTCGGCCGGACCCCGGCGAACATCGTCGCGGTCAGACCGTTGAAGGATGGGGTGATCAGCGATTTCGACGTGACCGAACAGATGCTGAAGTACTTCATTGGGCGCGTCCATTCTCAGCTCGGCCTGATTCCCCGGCCTCGGGTGGTGGTCGGGATTCCGAGCGGAGTGACCGAGGTAGAGAAAATGGCGGTCCACGACGCTGCCCGCAACGCCGGAGCCCGCGAGGCGCATTTGATCGAAGAACCGATGGCGGCGGCGATTGGCGCCGGCCTGCCGGTCACCGATGCCACCGGGAGCATGATCGTCGACATCGGCGGTGGAACGACCGAAGTGGCGGTCGTCTCACTGGGTGGTATCGTCGTCAGTCGCTCGATTCGGGTCGCCGGGGACGAGATGGACCAGGAGATCATCGTTTACGCGCGGCAAAAACACAATCTGTTGATCGGCGAACGGATGGCCGAGGAGGTGAAGATCGCGGCCGGTTCGGCGTACCCGCTTGCCGAGGAGCAGATGGTGACGTTGCGGGGGCGCGACCTGGTGACTGGTCTTCCCAAATCGATCGAAGTGAGCAGCGTGGAGATTCGCGAGGCGATCTCGAGCTCGGTCGCCCAGATCGTCGACGCCGTCCGAACGACGATCGAAGAGACGCCCCCCGAGCTCGTCAGCGACCTGATGGCGCAAGGCATCGCGCTCGCCGGGGGCGGGGCGCTGCTGGCCGGTCTGGAGGAGCGCCTGGGTCACGAAACCAGGATGCGCGTCTACCGAGCCGAGGACCCGCTGACCTGCGTCGTGCGCGGAACCGGCGAGGCGCTCGAGGAGATCGAGATTCTCCAGAAAGTGGAAGTACCGGTCCAGTACGCCCGTCCGCCGCGGTAGGGGGCGTCGTGCTGACGCGACTCATCTATCTCGTGATGATCGTCCTGGCGGGCGCGCTCATCGTCGTCCTCTCGCGGTTGCCGCAGGTCCAGTTCCTCGAAACTGTCGGATTCGAGGTGCTGAGTCCGATCGAGGTGGTCGTCTCGGTCCCGGTTGGACAACTCGATCGCGTTGGCCAGGCCATCGAGGGAATCAGCCAGCTTCGCTCCGAGAACGCGCGCCTCAAGGCGGAGGTCGATCAATTGTCCCAGCAGGCGGTGCTGGTCCCGG
>JBOGTX010000531.1:0-2272 GCA_050695695.1 Chloroflexota bacterium | reverse complement strand
GAGCAGGTCGTCGACGATCTGGAAGGCCATCCCCAGGTGGTAGCCGTACTCGCGCAAGGCGCTGATCTGATGCTCCGGCGCGCCGCTGAGAATCGCGCCGGTCTCGGCCGCGGTCCGGAGGAGCGAGGCGGTCTTGCGCTCGATCTTCTGGTAGTATTCCTCACGGCTCTGGCGCCATTGCCCGGCGCTGAAAATCTGCCGCAGCTCGCCGTCGCAGATCGTCATCAGGGTGCGCCCGAACACCTGCATGACCCGGACGTTCTTGGTCTCGGTGCAAAGGGCGGCCGCATTCGCGAACAGGTAGTCGCCAACCAGGACCGTCACCGAGCGACTCGTCAAGCTGTTGAGGGTCGGGGTGCCACGGCGCGTCGTCGAGTTGTCGATCAGGTCGTCGTGAACCAGCGTCGCCGTATGCAGTAGCTCGATCGCCGCCGCGAGCGGCACCAGGTAGTCGAGGCAGTAGTCGTGAAAGGTGGCCGACAGCAGGACGATCGCCGGCCGAACCCGTTTGCCGTGGGTACTAAGAATGTGGCTGAGGAAGGATTCCAGAAGCGGGTAGTCGACTCGGCCTACCCGACGGATCGCCGCTTCGACCAGGTCGAGGTCGCTTTGGACGGGGTCGAAGATCGCAGTCGCGGTCAAGGAATTGCCTCCGGCCACGCGCAACGCGCGCGAAATACTCAGGGAGACGCCCAGCGAAACAGGCGGCCCGCGTTGGCCGAGGTCGCCAGCGCGGCGGACTCGGGTGAGATCCCGCGGATCTCCGCGAGCTGGTCGACAACCAGGCGCCCGTTGGCTGGTTGGTTGGTTCGGCCACGGACCGGAATCGGCGCCAGAAACGGGCTGTCCGTTTCGGTCAGGATCCAATCGATGGGAAGCTTCGCCGCGGTCTCCCGAAGCGCATCGGCCCGTCGAAAGGTCAGGTTTCCGGCGAACGACACGAAGAAGCCCTGGCCAATGGCGCGCTCGGCCAGGGCCGCGTCGCCGGAAAAACAGTGCAGCACGCCCGCTCGAGTTGCCAGGTCTGAATCGCGGGCGACCGAGCCGAGGATGCGCAGCACGTCGTCGTCGGCTTCGCGGTTGTGAACGACCACCGGCCGCCCCAACGCTGCCGCCAGGTCCACCTGGGCCGCGAACGCCGACCTCTGAAGCTCGGCCGTCGACCGGTCACGATAATAGTCCAATCCGATCTCGCCGATCGCCACCACCCGGGGATGCGCGGCGAGGCGACTCAGCTCGGCGATCGTCCGCTCCTCGAAGCTCGCGACCTCGCTTGGGTGGACGCCCACCGTGGCCCACACCGTCGGGAACCGCTCGGCCAGGGCGATCGAGGTGGCGCTGCTCGCCAGATCGATCCCGACCGCCAGAATGTGTTCGACCCCGGCCGCCACGGCGCGATCCACGACCGCCGTCACGTCGTCGAACAGGATAGGTTCAGCCAGGTGAGCGTGAGAGTCAGTGAGTGAGACCGGCACCGATCTCAATCCGAGGGAAAAGTGGCCGCGGCTGAGCGGACACGACCGCGCCGACCGACGTCGTTCCCCAGCTTCGCGACAGCTGGTTGGAAACACCAAGCTCGCCGAGGATTCTGTCGGAGGTCGAGGGCATGAATGGCCCAAGGGCGACCGCGACCAATCGTTCGGACTCGACCAGATAATAGAGCACCGTCGCCAGGCGCTCCCGATCGGTCTTGGCAAGCTTCCAGGGCGCGGTCTCCTCGACGTAGCGATTCGCGCGACTGACGACCGCGCGGATCGCATCCGCCGCCGCGACGAAATCCAGCGCTTCGAGCGCCCGATCGACCTGCTCGAACATCGCCGTGGCCATCGCGCAGACCTCGAGGTCTCCCTCGGTCGATTCACCCGGCGCCGTCACCACTCCGCCGGTGTAGCGATTGACCATGCTTGCCGTGCGGTTGATCAGATTTCCCAGGTCATTCGCCAACTCGGCGTTGTAGCGGGTGATCAGGTTGTCGAGATTGAAGTCGCCATCGGTGCCAAACGGAAAGTCGGTCACCAGCAGATAGCGCGCCGCGTCGGCCCCGAACCGGGCGATCAGGTCGGCTGGCGCGATCACGTTGCCCAGCGTCTTACTCATGCGCTGGCCGCCAATCGTGAAGAATCCGTGGGCAAAGATGTCACACGGGGGCCGAAGCCCGGCGGCGATCAACATCGCCGGCCAGAGAATCGCGTGGAACCAGAGACTGTCTTTAGCCATCAGATGCAGATCGGCTGGCCAGTAGCGATCGAAGCGAGCACGATCGTCCGGGTAG
>JBOGTX010000530.1:0-3873 GCA_050695695.1 Chloroflexota bacterium | reverse complement strand
ACCTACTACCGCGTGCGCACGCGGACCGGTCAGATCGTGACGCTGGCGCGCGACCACGACCAGACCTGCTGGCTCCTGGCCGAGCGTCTCGACTGAGCGATGGTGCCGCTGCACGTCCACAGCCACTTCTCCCTCCTGCGCGGCGCCTCGTCGGTCGAGGAGCTCGTCGCCCGCGCCGCGGCACTGGGCTACCGGTCGCTGGCTCTGACCGACCGCGACGCGCTCTACGGCGCGGTCCGCTTCACCCGGGCCTGCGCGTCGGCCGGTCTCCACCCGGTGGTTGGCTGCGAGGTCACGCTGGAGTCGGGTCATCACCTGACCCTGCTCGCCGAGAATCAGACCGGCTACGGAAACCTCTGCCGCCTGGTCTCGCTGGCGCACCGCGACCAGCCCAAGGGTACGGCCGCGCTCGCGTTCGATCAGCTCGCCCATCACGCCACCGGTCTGATCGCGCTGTCGGGACCGGGCAGCGGCGAGATCCCCGGGCTGCTTCGCGCCGGCCGGCGGTCCGCGGCGGTGCGCGCCGCCCAGCGGTACCGGGAGGTCTTCGGCGACCGCTTCCTGCTGGAGATCCAGAATCAGCGCCTCCCGGACGACGCCTGGCTGATGGCCGAGGTCGCGGCGCTGGGGGGCGCGCAGCGCGTCGATCTGGTCGCGACGACCGACGTCCACTACCACGATCCCTCCCGGCGGATGATCCAGGACGTGCTCACCGGCATCCGAACCCGGACGACCCTCGCGGTCCCTTCGCCCGAGCGGCTTCCCAACGGCCACTTCGCACTGCCCGCCCCCGACGAGCTCCGCCAGCTCTTCCGGCACCACCCCGGGGCGCTGGAGCGGACCGACGAGCTTGCCAGGCGCTGCCAGGTCTCACTCGACTTCCGCGCCGCGCGCTTCCCGCCGCTCGACTTGCCCGACGGCCAGACGCCGGACCAGGCGCTGGGCCGGCTCTGCTGGGAGGGCGCCCGCGCGCGCTATCGTCCCCTCACCGAGCGGGTGCGCCGCCAGCTCGCCCACGAGCTGGCGGTCGTCGCGCGCGCCGGCCTGGCACCGTTCTTCCTGATCGCCGCCGACGTCGCCCGTCGCTACCATGGCCGGTGCCGAGGGTCGGCCGCCGGCTCCCTCATCGTCTACTGCCTCGGGGTGAGCGCCTGCGATCCGCTCCGGTACGGGATGCTCTTCGAGCGCTTCATCAACCCCGAGCGGCCGACCCTGCCGGACATCGACGTCGACTTCTCCGAGTGGGACCGCGAAGCCGCGATCGCGTATTGCTACCAGACCTACGGCTGGGAGCGAACGGCGATGGTCTGCAACTACGTCCGGTTCCGGGCGCGCTCGGCGGTGCGCGACGTCGGGCGAACGCTTGGGATGCCGCCCGACCTCCTCGATCGCCTGGCGAAGGCGCTCGACCACGCCGTGACCGGCGACGCGCTGGTCGCGCAGGTCGCCGCCTTCTCCGCCGCCCGCGACGGCGATCCCCAGCCCTGGCCCCTGCTCACCCGGCTCTGCCAGGAGATCGACGACTGCCCGCGTCACCTGAGCATCCACGTCGGCGGGATGCTCCTCACCGGCCAGCCGCTGGTCGAGCTATTCGGGTTGGAGCCCGCGCGGAAGGAGGGCATCGTCGTCGTTGGCGGGGACAAGGAGGACATCGAGGACGCCGGTCTCGGGAAGCTCGACCTCCTCTGCCTGCGCGCCCTGTCGGTCATCCAGGAAGCCGTGGCGCTCGAACGCGCGCGCGGCATCCCCCTCGACCTGCGCACGATCAACCTGGAGGATCCGGCGATCTACTGGATGCTGCGGGAAGCCGACACCGTGGGGGCCTCGCAGGTCGAGAGCCGGGCCCAGATGCAGAGCGTCGTGCGCACTCAGCCCCGCTGCTTTCGGGACCTGATCAACCAGTGCGCGATCATCCGCCCCGGACCGATCGTCGCCGGGATGGTCCACCCCTTCAACCGCCGGCGGCTCGGCCTGGAGAAGGTCACCTACCCCCACCCGCTGCTCGCGCCCATCCTCCAGGACACGCTGGGCATCTTCCTGTTCCAGGAGCAGATCATCCTCGGGGTCATGGCGCTCACCGGCTGCTCGGCGGGCGAGGCCGACGTGTTCCGCCGGGCGATGGGGTCGCACCGCTCGCGGGAGGCGATGACGAAGCTGGAGCCCTGGTTCCGCGAGCGCGCCACCGCGAACGGGGTCGATCCGTCCACCGCCGTCGAGGTGTTCCGGCAGATCAGCGGCTTCGCCGACTTCGGGTTCTGCAAAAGCCACAGCGCGGCCCTGGCACGCACCGCCTACGAGGGGATGTACCTGAAGCGCTACCATCCGGCCGCGTTCTACGCCGCGCTGCTCTCCAACCAGCCGCTGGGCTTCTATCCGACCGAGGTCCTGGTCTGGGACGGCCGGCGTCACGGCGTGACGTTCCGGCCGGTCGACGCCAATCGGAGCGGCGCCCGCTGCACCCTCGACGGAGATCCGCCGGCCATTCGCCTCGGCTTCGCCCAGGTGCGCGGGGTGGGCGCGCAGGTCGCGTGCCGCGTCGTCGCCGAGCGTGACGCCCACGGCCCCTTCGAGGCCCTCCACGACTTCACCCGACGCACCGGTCTGGTCGGTCCGCCGGTCGAGGGACTGGTCCTGGCCGGTGCGTTCGCCTTCGAGCGGCGGTCGCGCGAGGAGCAGCTCTGGGAGGTGTACGGCCAGGTCTCCCGGCCCGGCCAGCCAAGCCTGCACCTGCCCGAGGAGCCGCCGGCCCTCCCTGGGCGCTCGGTCCACGAGCAGGTGGCGCTGGACCACCTCGTCCTCGGCTTCAGTCTGGACCACCACCTCGTCGCGGGGTACCGCCGGCGCCTCCGGGCGCTCGGCGTCGTCACCAGCGACAAGCTCGACCGCTGGCCGGCCGGGACGGAGGTCCGGGTCGGCGGACTCGTCGTCTGCCGCCAGCGGCCGGCGACGGCGAAGGGGTTCGTCTTCCTCACGATCGAGGACGAGACCGGACTCGTCAACGTGATCGTGCGCCCCGATGTGTACCAGCAGTACCGGGACCCGCTTCGCAACCACGCGCTCGTGGCGGTGGTCGGGACCGTCCAGCGTGCCTTCGGCACGGTCAACGTCGTGGCCCGCCGGGCGGTCGCGCTCGACCCGATCACCCCGCGGCCCGATCCATCGCCCACCCCTGGGCCGGTGGCGGCCAGCGTGCGGGCTCACGACTTTCACTGAGGCGGCGAGACTCTTGGCTGCCGCATACGGTACGATCATCGTGCACGGAGGAGGAGACCATGGGGGGACGGTTGACCCAGTCGTTCACCCTGGCACCGGAAATGCCCGACCGATGGCAAACGGGATGGGCCGGGCGATGCCTTGTCGACGGGCGCTCGGCGGCATCCGGAGAGGTTGTCTCTGGTGTCAGTCAAGTCCTGGAATTGCCCCGGTTGCCATCGAGAGTTCATTGTCGAAGCCGAGGCGATGCGCGATACCTGTCCCTGGTGCAATCAGGCGGTCGAGGACAAGGAGGGCGATCTACAGGTCGTCGCCGACACCCAGAAGGCAGACGATAAGCCTCCTGGGCCATCGTCCGCTGACACGGCGGCCGAGGGAAACGCGGCCGGCCCCGGACCGTCGAGCTCCGGGACCGGCTCCGCCGGAACCCAGTCCTGGTGGCCGTTCGAATACAGCTCCTAGCCGGAATTCTCAGTCCACCTGAAGCCTGGTGAGCTCGGCGATCCGCTCCGCGGCTTCGATCAAGTCGCGGACGCGGTGGACCGTGGGCGGATAGTGTAACCCCAGGTTCCGTCGCCAGGCGATGAGAAACACCGTCCGCGGCTGGTCCCTGGCGAGAAAGTAGGCGACTCGTCCGTCGTCGTCCACGTGCTGACGTAC
>JBOGTX010000529.1:0-1843 GCA_050695695.1 Chloroflexota bacterium | reverse complement strand
GTCAGATCCCGCCCGGTCGACCGAGCGCAGCGACGATCTCAGCAAGGTCGCGACTCTCCGACGATCTCAGTCGATCGAGATGACGGCGCGACGCTCCAGCGAATCGTAGACGGCGAGCGTCGCGGCGAGGGTGCGGACGTTGTCCTCGGCGGGCGACTCGAACGGCTGACCGTTCCTGACCGCCGCCGCGAAATGGCCGAGGCAGCCGTCGAACGCGCTCTGAAACGCGCGATCCAGCGACGGGTAGCGCGCGACGACCTCGACGCCGCCCGGGCGGGCGAGGCGCAGCTCCAACGTCGCCGGATCGAAGTGGAGCGCCCCGTCGGCACCTTCCAGGAGAACGTCGCCTTCGCGCCGCCGCTCCGGCGCGTCGTCCGGGGTCGCCCAGGACGACTCGATCAGCGAGGTCCCGCCACCGGCGTGACCGAGCACGACCGCGGCCCAGTCCTCACCGACGATGGCCGGGTTGATCCGTCCCGCCCGGGCGTACACCGTCTCGATCTCGCCAAGCAGGAAGCGGGCGCAGTCGATCCAGTGGATGAACATCTCGTACACGATCAGCCGGGGCATGTCGGCGAAGTAGGGCTGGCCGTCATCGACCGGACGGGCGCGGCGAAGCGGTCGATGGGGACCGATGACCCGAAGGTAGTGGGCCGGACCGATCGCGCCGTCGTCGAGCAGCCGGCGGAGGTCGCGGAACCAGGGCAGATAGCGCCACATCTCGTTGACCATGAAGCGAACGTTCGCCCTCCGGCAGAGGTCGACCATGGCGTTCGCCTCGGCCAGGGACGCCGCCAGCGGCTTCTGGCACAGCACGTGGACGCCGGCCCGGGCGGCGCGCTCGATCAGCGCGCGGTGGGTTTCCGGACGCGTCGCGATATCCAGGCAGTCGAGCTGCGCGCTGGCGAGCAGGTCGTCGACGTCGAGGTAGATCGCCACGTCGCGGTGCCCAAGCGCGGCGAGCTGAGCCTGCCGGTTCTCGGCGCGCGTCCGATCGACGTCGCAGATCGCGACGAGCGTGGCATCGGGAGTGGCAACCCAGGCTGGAGCGTGCTGGGCAGAGATGTGACCGGCGCCGATCAGCCCGACCCGCGAGCGAGGTTCTTCATTCATCTTGCAACCTGATATTTATAATGTTGACGTTCGGACGGTGACTCCCTCGCGCTGGAGGTAGTCGGGCTGGAGGCGGGTGCCCAGACCGGGGCCCGTCGGCGCGGCGACGTAACCGCTCGCCGCCGATGGCAGCTCGGTCAGCACGTCCTGGTACCAGCCGTGGTAGTAAGCGCGAACTCCTTCCTGGATCATCGCGTTGGGCGTGGCCAGGCAGAGGTGGGTGCCGGCGACGTAGGCAACCGGGCCGGTGCAGTCGTGAGGGGCGACCGGGCGGTGGTAGGCCTCGGCCAGGGTCGCGACCCGCCTGGCCTCGGAGATGCCGCCGACCCAGCCTGGATCGAGCATGACGATGCCAACCGCCTTTTTCTCCAGTAGCTCGCGGAAGGCGTAGCGGCTGGTCAGCGTCTCCGACGCGGTGATCGGCACTCGGGTCTTGCCGGCGAGCTCGGCCAGGGCGTCGGCGTTGTCCATGCGAATCGGGTCTTCGTACCACATCGGCTGGATCTCTTCGAGCGCCTGGGCGATGCTGACCGCCGCGGGAAGATTCCAGCGCGAGTGGAGCTCGACCGCGATCTCCATGCGCGTCCCCACCGCCGCGCGGATCTGCCGGAACGGCTTCAACCCCTGCTCGAGCTGGGCGAGGGTGATGTGCTGGCCGTTGCTCTCGTCGGCGAACTGATCGAAGGGCCAGATCTTCATCGCGGTGATGCCCATCTCGAGCAGCTCCTGG
>JBOGTX010000528.1:0-2780 GCA_050695695.1 Chloroflexota bacterium | reverse complement strand
CTGTCGGACGTTCATCGCCCGGTCGCCCTTCGCGCTCCTCGGCAGCTACAACGCGGCCGGGGGTTGCGACGTCGCGCCGCGCGGCGACGCGCCGGGCTTCGCCCTGGTGCTCGACCCGCGTACCCTGGTCATCCCGGAGCGCCCCGGCAACCGCCGCCTGGACACCCTGCGGAACATCGTCGAGACCGGCCAGGTCGGGCTGCTCTTCCTGGTGCCGGGGTTCGGAGAGACCTTGCGGATCAATGGCCGCGCCGTGCTGACCCGCGACCCGGCCATCCTCGAACGGACGGCGGTTCAGGGTAAGCCGCCACTCGTCGCGATTGGCGTTGAGGTGGACGAGTGCTTCCTCCACTGTGCCAAGGCGTTGAAGCGCTCGAAGCTCTGGGAGCCGGCTGCCTGGCCGCCGCGCGACGCGCTGCCAACGTTCGCCCAGATGCTTCACGACCAACTGGCCCTTGGCGACACGAGCGTCGCCGAGCTGGATGCCCAGATCCAGGACAGCTACGCCAAGCGTTTGTACTGATCGGCTCGCCGCCGAACTCCTGGACCGAGACGCCGTTCAACGGTCCTTTGCCATACCAGGGCCAGCCGGGGGCGATTCCCCGGTCATCCCGAGCCGACGCGAGGGGTCGGTGGCTTTCGCCGCACCAGGGCAGAGATTCCTCGCTTCGGGTCGGAATGACGCCAACCGCCGATTGGCGAGCCCTCGCCCGGAATTCGTGCGACAGAGCTGGTCCTATGTCGAACGCAAACAGGTGTCTTTAACCGGTTGTTCATCGATCGGTGGCATAATGACTGACGGAGCAGCGTCGACTTCTCCCCACGCGCCCGTCGGTCGGCATCCGGCCCACCGCCATCGCTTGGCGTTTCCGTGCCTCGATGCTTCCGGGTCATTCCGCGTTTCCACGCCATGGAGGGAATCGGTTGATTGGCAAATCTGTCGTCTGGCTTCCTTTGATCCTCGCGCTGGCGGTTCTTGGCGGGCGGCCGGCGAGCGCCCTGGCCGCCGATGCTCGAGTCGCCTCGGCGACGATCTCGGTTGGCACCGGCCCAACCGACGTCGAGGTCGATTCCGCCACGAACCGCGTCTACGTCGCCAATCAAACCGGTCATAGCGTCTCGGTCATCGACGGCACGACGAATCTGGTCGTCGCGACTCTTGCCGTGGGTAGCCGACCGACCGCGATCGCCATCGATCCCACCGGCAATTGGATCTATTCGGTCAATAGCGGCAGTAACGACGTCTCGGTAATCGACGGAGCGGCCAACCAGGTGATCGCCGCGGTCGCCGTCGGCAAGCAACCGTCCCACGCCGCGGTGAACCAGACCACCCATCGCCTGTACGTCACCAACTTTCTCGACGGCACGGTCTCGGTCATCGACGAGACCACGAACGCGGTCGTCGCCACGATCCCGGTCGGCACCCATCCGACCAGCGTCGTCGTCGACCCGTCGGACAACCGCGTCTACGTCGCGAACACCACTGACAACACTCTGTCGGTGATCGACGGCGCGGCGAACGCCGTCATCGCCACTCTGCCGACCGGGACGGCCCCGGAAGCGGTGGTGGTGAACCCGGCGAACAACCGAATCTACGTCTTGAACAACGGCAGCAACTCGGTCTCGGTGATCGATCGCCCGACCCAGATCGTCGTCGCGCTCACCTCGGTCGGCAGCCAGCCCCTGGCCGCGGTGGTGGATCCCGCCACCGGGCACCTGGACGTCGCGAACTTCAACGGGAATACCGTCTCGGTGCTCGACGGCAAGACGAACGCGGTCGACGCGACGATCCCAGTCGGCAACGGTCCGGCGGACCTGGCGCTGGATCCGGCGACCCGCCACCTCTTCGTCGCTAACCAGCAAGCGAGCACGGTCTCGGCGATCGACACCACGACCAACCTGGTCGTCGCCACGATTCGGGTCGGCGCCACCCCGACCAGCATCGCGTTGACCCCCGGTAACGGCCAGGTGTACGTGGCCAACAGCCTGGACAACACCGTCTCGTCGTTCGCCGACCGCGCACTCGTCGAGGCGGCGACCGCGCTTCCTATGCCAAAGGGCGGGGGAATGCCGCCGCGCGTCTTCTGGCTAATCGGCGGGGCGCTCGTCGGCGTTGGTGTGGCGGCCCGGCCGCGCCGAGCCAACTTGAGGAAAGTCCGGAAGCGGGCCGCGCCTATCTTGGTGCGAGCTGGCTGTCGGGGATGATCCGGGCGCTGCGCAACGCTCGACGGAGGGCGAACCTCACCCAAGCTAAGGTTGCCGAACGCATGGGGACCACTCGACCGGCGGTCGCTCGCCTCGAGAACGATCACGAGGGCCGAATAACCCTGCATCTCTACCTCGACTACGCGCTTGCCTGCGGCATGCTGCCGCTCAACGTCGTCCTGGAGCCGGTGGAAAGCGTTCGCCAATTCGCGATCGATCGGCCCAACACCCCGCGCACCCAGGCCAACTATCAGGTCTGGGTCGAGCGAGAAGCAGGCGCGACCGCGGACATCTTGCCGCCGAGCCTGCGGTCGTTCTTCGAGGCGGCGCTGGGCACCGGCGCAAGTGGATCGACCGAGGTCATCGTTCCGACCATTCTGGCCCAGGCCGCGCCGGGGAACCAGGGGTACCCGGGCGTCGCGCTGAACAGCCCGGACGCTTTCCAGTTCGACCTGCGGGCCGGCGTCGCGCCGGACGACCGAATCTACGTCAGCGTGGCGCCGCTCGACACCGATAATCACTTTCGTTACCTGCACGACCTGGAGGCCGGGGTGATCGGCGCAACAGCTTGAGCC
>JBOGTX010000527.1:0-5138 GCA_050695695.1 Chloroflexota bacterium | reverse complement strand
GTAGTAGCCGTACCCATTAACGGTCGTTAGCATCTATTCTGGAATTTCTAATACGACGTCCCCCATCAGCGTCGCCATCGCCCGGTTCCAGGCCGGCAGGCCGAGGGTGGCGAAGAGCGGCGAGAGCGGGTCGGGCAGCAGCTCCAGCACGCTGCCGCGCATGTAATGCCCCTTCGGATTGGGAACCGCCCATTCGGCCGTGGCCGCCTCAGGTGATTGGGCGGGCGGCTCCGGCAGGGCGGTGATCGGGCGAGCCTGTAGGATGAAGAAGCGGTCGTTCTCGCGTGCCCACTCGACGTCTATCGGCTGGCCGTAGACGGCTTCGATTCGAGCGCCAAGTCGGACTAGCTCCGCCACCTGTCTCGGGCTAATGACCGCCCGGGTGCGCTCGTCGGCCGGCACCGGCTCCTCGCGGGTGCCCTCGGCCGTTCGTACGGTCATCAGATCTTTGGCGGCGATCTCCTGGGAAAGGATCGCGCCGGTCGCTTTCGCCGCGACGACCGTGTCCGGGGTCACCTGACCTCCGACGATCGCTTCGCCCAGCCCCCAGGCCGCGTCGATCACGACCTGGTCGCGCGCCCCAGTCAGCGGATTCGCGGTGAACAAGATTCCCGCGGCGTCGGCCGGGACGAGCTCCTGGACGACCACCGCCAGACTGACGTCCGTCGGCGCGATGCCGTGGTGGGCGCGGTAGCCGATCGCCCGCGCCGTCCAGAGCGACGCCCAGCAGCGCTTCACCGCCTCGAGGACCATGGTGTCGCCGCGCTGATTCAGGTAGGTCTCTTGCTGGCCGGCGAACGACAGCTCCGGCAGATCCTCGGCGGTGGCCGAGGAACGCACCGCGACTGGACGATCGCCGCCGCCGAGCTGACGGTAAGCCTGGCGGATCGCATCGGCGACGTCGGCCGGAATCGGGCTCCCGGCGAAGAGCCCTTCGATCGTCCGCGAGGCCGCTTCGAGCGTCGTGGGATCGTCGGTAGTGGCCGCGGAGACCGCCTCCAGAATCTTGTCCTGGAGTCCGTTCTCGGTCACGAAGCGGCGATAGGCGGCCGTCGTCACGTCGAAGCCGGTCGGCACCGGCAGGCCAGCCGCTGCCAGCCGCGCCAGCGACGCGCCCTTTCCTCCCACCCGCTCCAGGGTGGCCGAAGGGTCAGCCAACGCCAGGACCAACGGAAGGCAATCTTGATTATTCACCGTGAGCACTCCTGAGGGGATCGGATTCGTTTTCCTGTTCAGACGCTTCCCAGACAATCGCGGTCTCCCGATCCAGGTAATCGAGAAAGGCGCGAGAGGCTGCGGCCAGCTCATCGGGCGAGAAGGCGCGGGCCGGTTCGAGGGCGCGATGGACGGTCTCGGCGATCAGCTCCGCGCGCCCTTCGTCCGAAAGGGAAAATTCGCCGGGCAGCAGTGGCGCGATCAGGAAAAAACCCATGAAGATCGCGCCCAACGTCGACACCTGGGCGGGTAGATCGAGATCGGTGCGCATCAGGCCACGCTCGCGCAGAAACTCCAGGTAGTGGGCGAGCGCGGCCAGCGCCTCGGCGTGGGTCGCGCTCGCCGGTTCGCGGCGGGCCAGCTTCCCGAGCACGTCGAGATCGCGCAGGAGGATCGCCTTCATGAGCGGGCGCGTCAACAGCGCGAGCGCCGAGTGCTTGAGCATCCCGCGAAGGGTCGCCCCCTCGGGATCTTCGACGACGCGCCGCCGGAGATCCCCGGCCACCGCCAGCCTTTCGCGTCGGATCAGCGCGCGAAACAGATCGTCGCGCGTCTTCCAGTGCAAGTAGATCGTGCCTTTCGCGACGCCGGCCTGTCGCGCGACGTCGTCGATCGTGGTCTTATCGTAGCCCCAGCGCAAGATCGAGACGGCGGCGGCATCCAGGATGCGCGCCGCCCGCTCGCGTCGCCGACGCTTGCTCCGCTCGGTGGCGCCATCGACCTCAACCTGAAGTATCATCCGCCCCTTCTCTTCATCGAAGGTAATTTGACTAAATCAGCGTATTTGGTCACATTCCCATTCAGTCAGAGTATGAGCCGATCGGGGCGTCGAGTCAAGAGGCCACGTCTCGGTTGTGGTATCATCCGAGAAGGCGTGGACAGTCTGGCGGCTCGGTTGGTGGACGTCCACGCGGTCGGAGGTGATCGAACGTGAGCGATCTCGATGCCCGGGTTGAGTTCGCGCAAAATCCGGATCCCCGATGCGCCTGCGTCTTGCTCCTGGATACGTCGTCCTCGATGCATGGCCCGCCGATCGACGCCCTCAACGAGGGCCTGCGGGCGTTCCAGCAGGATTTACAGGCCGACGGTCTCGCCAGTCGCCGCGTCGAGATCGCCGTGGTCAGCTTCGGTGGGACGATCCAGGTTCTTCAAGAGTTCGTGACCGCCGGTCGGTTCAACGCGCCGTCGCTGGAAGCGCGCGGAGACACGCCGATGGGCGCCGCGGTCCAACGCGCCTTGGATCTCGTCCAGCAGCGAAAGGCGGAGTACAAGGCGAATGGCATCGCCTATTATCGCCCCTGGGTCTTCATGATCACCGATGGCGCGCCAACCGACGAATGGCGGGGCGCGGCGGATCGCGTCCACCAGGAAGAGAAAGCGAACGCGATCGCCTTCTTCGCGGTCGGCGTCGCCGGCGCCAGCCTGGAGATGCTCGGAGAACTGGCCGAGCGAAAGCCCTTACCGCTGGACGGGCTGAAGTTCCGCGAGCTGTTTCTCTGGCTATCGCAAAGTCAGAAGCGCGTCTCGGCATCGAAGCCCGGCGAACAGGCGTCGCTTCCTCCGGTTGGCTGGAGCGCGGTCTAGGTCATGACGACCCAGGGCGCCTGGCGGATCGTCGGCGCGTCGGTCGCCGGAACGAGCCATCGATCGCGTGGTCGGCCGGGCGAGGATGCTCACGGGTACCGTCTCCTGGCCGACGGCAGTCTGGCGCTGGGCGTCGCCGACGGCGCGGGGTCGGCAAGTCGCGCCGCGGCGGCGTCGGAGCGCGCCGTCCAGGCGGCGCTCGATTTCGTGGAGCAGGCGTTTGCCGATGGCCGAGGTTGCGCCGATTCGGACGCGACGGAGGATCTGCTGCGCGACACGTTTCGGGCGGCACGCCAGGCGCTCGTCGACCTCGCGGCGGCGAGGTCTGACCCGCCGCCTGACGACGGCGAGGCCACCGGAACTCTCGACCCGGAGGCACGGCTGCGCGAGTGTGCGACGACGCTTCTCTTCGCGATCGTTGCCGAGCGCCGGGTGGTGGCGGGCCAGATCGGTGATGGCGCGATCGTCGTGGGCGATGGCGCGGGACGAGCTCGCCTGCTGACCGGCCCGGACCACGGCGAATATCTGAATGAGACGGCTGTTCTCAGCGCTCCCGACTTTCTCGAGCGGGTCCGATTCGCGGTGTCCGATTTCGACGAGCCTCTCACGGTCGCGATCTTGACGGATGGTTTGGAGATCGTCGCCTTGAATTGGGCCACCGGCCAGCCCCATGCCCCGTTTTTTGGACCGCTCTGGGATTTTGCTGGACGGCCGGGCGCCGGGTCGGCCGAGCTGGTGGCGTTCCTGACCTCGGAGCGACTGAGCCGGTACACCGACGATGATAAAACGCTCGTGTTGGCGGTGCCATGTTCTATCGCGCCAGCGGACGAGCCGTAGCGCTCGGAGCCGAGATCGGCGCCGGGGGCGAAGCAAAGATCTTTCGCCTCGCCGACGAGCCTCGGCTCGTCGCGAAGGTGTTTCATCAGCCGACGCTCCTTCGTGCCGCGAAGCTGCGCGCGATGCTGGCCAGTCCACCCCGCGATCCCGACGGCGACCGCGAGCACATCTCGATCGCCTGGCCGAGCGAGCTCATTTTCGACGGTGCGGGCTCGCCCGGTGGCTTCCTGATGCCGCGAATCGACTCCAGCCGGGCGATTCCGCTGCTTCACCTGTACAACCCCGGCGACCGCCTGCGAAAAGCCCCGGCCTTCACCTGGCGCTACCTGCTCCGGGCGTTGCGCAACCTGTCCAGTGTCGTGGAGACGCTCCACCGGCGCGGGTACGTCGTGGGCGATCTCAACGAGAGCAACGTTCTGGTGTCAGACTCGGCGCTGATCACCCTGGTCGATTGCGACTCGATCCAGGTCCCGAGTCCGGATGGAGGATATTTCCGGTGTACCGTCGGCAAGCCCGAGTACACGCCGCCCGAGCTCCAGGGCTGCCAATTCGGCGGCATCGATCGCAATGCCAGTCACGACGATTTCGGCCTGGCGGTGCTCGCGTTCATGCTTCTCATGGAGGGCTTTCATCCCTTCGCCGGGGTCTGGAACGTCCCGGGTGACCCGCCGACCGTCGAGGAGCGGATCAAGCTAGGCGTCTGGCCGTATCAGCCGAACCCGCTCGCGACGCCCCCACCGTACGCTCCGTCCTTCGAGCTGCTTCCCCGGGAGATCCGTCGTCTCTTCGTCCGGGCGTTTCACGATGGCGGCACGAGTCCGGCCGCGCGACCGAGCCCGTCCGAATGGAAGCACGCCAGCGAGGCGGCCGAGCGACAGCTCAAGGAGTGCCGGGTCAACCCCCAGCACGTCTTCAGCCAGCGTGCCCGAGAGTGTCCCTGGTGCGCGCGGGTCCGGCAGGGGTTTCCGGATCCGTATCCTCCGATCGCGGTCCAACCCGCGCGTTCAGTGGCTTCGATCCCGAGGCGTGATCGAGCCACTGGACCCGCGCCGCTTCATCCAGCACGCGTGGCTCCTTCCGCGCGCCTCCCGACCGGCGGGTCGACGCCCGTCGCGGCCGAATCGGCCACCGGTTGGTATCTGCGGTCGGGTAGCTGGCTTGCCTATGTCTTCGGCGCGCTGCTGGGAGCCCAGCTTCCGGTCGACTCGGGCTTCATGCAGTCGATCGTCGCCGGTGTCGCCGCGAACGCCGGTCTCCTGCTCGGCGCCGGTCCGGTTCTCGTCGCCGCGCTCGCGGCGCTGGCCGGGGCGTTGGGAGGGAGCCCGCGGCGGGTGAGGGGCGCGCTGACTGCCCTGGTGGCCGCCTTCGTGGTCTTGTTCGTCGCGGTCGCGTTTTGTCAACAGGTCGCGGCGGCGCCAAGTCCAGCGGGCTTCGGCGCCGCCGTCGCGACCGTCGACGCGGCCGGCGCGGCGCTGCTGGCGCTCCTCGGCGGCCGGCTGTTC
>JBOGTX010000526.1:0-4155 GCA_050695695.1 Chloroflexota bacterium | reverse complement strand
GGTGGAGAGGGGGCGTGGGGGTGAGGCCACGTCCCCGGTCCGATTCTGGTAAGCTCAAACCGTATGGATACACCCGACTCTGCTATCACGAGAACGGACTCATCGGCTATGGAACGATCTCTGCCCGGCCCGGTCGATCGCCCTCTCTTGCGCGCGCTCGTCGTCGCGCGCCAGCCGCTCGCCCGCGCGGGTTTGCGCGCCCTCTTGACCGATAGCGAGACGGTCACCGTCGTGGGCCAGGCAATGGGCCACGACGACGCGGCGACGCTCGCGGTCGAAGAACGCCCCGACGTTGTGGTCGCGGCCTGGGACGACGGCGACGCGAACGCGAGCGCCGCGCTGGCCGAGGCGATCGGCGCGTCCGGGATTCCGCTGATCGTGATCGGTGAGGCGCCTTCCCCGGCCGAGCTCGCCGAGGTGCTGCGGGCCGGCGTTCGGGGCTTCCTGCTGCCGGACGCGACCGGCGCCGAGGTTGGCGCGGCGGTCGAGGCGGTCGCGCGGGGACTGCTGGTGCTTGACCCGGCGCTGGCGAGCCTGCTCGGCGCCAGCCTGCCGGCCCGCCTCGCCGATGAGAGTGTGGCCGTCGAGGCCTTGACCGACCGCGAGCGAGAGGTCCTCGAGCTGATGGCGCTGGGACTCGCCAACAAGGCCATTGCCCGGCGGCTGAACGTGACCGAGCACACGATCAAGTTCCACGTTGGCGCGATCCTGGCCAAGCTCGGCGCCGCCAGCCGCACCGAGGCGGTGACCCGCGCGGCCCGGCGGGGGATCCTGGCGTTGTAACCTGGCGCGGCGCTAGGCTGGTCGCCAGAGATCGATCGGGCGGCGCGCGTCGGTTTCGAACGGCAGCGCGACCTTACGACCAGTCCGCGCCGACTCGTAGGCCGCGCAGATCAGCTCGATCACCTGGCGCCCGTCTTCGCCGCTCTCCAGCGGCGCCAGGTCGTCGCGCACGCAGCGGACAAAGTGGGCCATCTCCTGGGGAAAGCCGTAATTCCAGCTTTCCTCGAACATCGTGAACGTCCAGCCGCGGGTACTCGGAGCCTTCTCCACCGCGTAGCCGTAGCCGGGCTCGCTGTAGGTCAGCAGCGAGCTGCCGCGCAGGAGGTCGGCGACCGTCAGGCCGGCCGAGCCGTAGATCTCGGCGTGGTCGTCCACGCCGCCCGGGCGCGCCCAGCTATTCTCGGCCACCCCGATCCGGTCGCCCGCGTACTCGACGAGGCAGACGCTGTGATCGTCGCCCCGGGTGCGCCCCGGGTGGGCGTAGTTTCCAAGCTGCGCGTAGACCGAGAGCGGCCGAGGCTTGCCGTAGATCCACCGCGCGAACTCGATCGAGTGGCAGCCCATGTCCATGAGCACGCCGCCCCCGGAGCGCTCGACGTTCCAGAACCAGTCGCGGTGCGGGCCATCGTGGCACTCGGACTGCTTGACCTGATACACCCGTCCCAGCGCGCCCTCGTCGGCCAGTTGCTTCGCCCGCACGTACTTCGGGGCGAAGCAGAGCTCCTCGGCGTACATCAGCTTCACGTTGGCGGCGCGGCAGGCCGCGATCATTCGGTCGCACTCGGCCAGGCTGGTCGCCAGCGGCTTCTCGCAAACGACGTGCTTGCCGGCCGCGGCGGCGTCGAGCGTCGCCGGGCAGTGCAGGTCGTTGGGTAGCGCCAGCGTCACCAGGTGAATATCCGAGCGTTCGAGCAGCGCCCGGTAGTCGGTGTAGGCGTGGGGGATACCGTGGCGGGCGGCGAAGCCTTCGGCGTGCCCGACGGTGGGCGACGCGACGGCGACGATCCGCGCCTCGGGAACCCGTGCCAGCGCCTCGGCGTGGAGGCTGGCGATGAAGCCGGCCCCGATGATGCCAACCCCAACCTGCTCCACGGTCATGCCTCCGCGCCAGCGCCGGGCCGACCCGGAAGCGCGTCGAAGTCGGCCGGCACGTCCTTCAGCTCGAAGATCAGGTTGCGGAAGGTCTTCGTGCCAACGTTGCGGAGGCCGTGGCGGGGCGTGCTCTGGTACCAGCGCATGACGCGTCCCGGCGCCACGGTGATCCGGTCGACCGTCCCGTCGCCATTCGGCCGCTCGACCAGGTCCCCCTCGATCGCGTAGGTGGTGTAGTCGTTGTCGTGGGTGTGAACCGGCGCCTCCTGTCCCGGTTCAAGCAAGATCTGCCAGACCCGGATCCGCTCGTCCTCGAAAAGCAGGTGAGTGCCAATCGGATTGGCATCGCCCGTGTGTTCGTGCGCCATGGTCGCCTCCTTTCGGATGCAATCATATTACAAGACCTGGCGCTTTGGATCCGCGATTCCCATTGTCACCCAGATGGCCCGTGCCTCGTCCAATGCCAGAAAGCCCTCGACCACCGCGCAGTGCAGCAATCCTTCGGTCATGATCGACGGGAGGGGTAGTACCAATCGGTCGCACGCTCGCCGGGCGGGGTAGTCGTCGAGCGCAACCCCGTATTGGCGATGGTAGGCGATGGTGATCGAGGCTGCCTCCCCCTGGCCGAGAGTGCGCGTGAGACGCGCGTACAGCGCACCCTCGGCACGCGGGTCGAGGACGACAAAGTCGAGAATGCGCCGCTCGCGCAAGTCCTCCAGCCCACGGACGACCCGCTGGCCTTCGCCTGGCCACGCGGCCGCCTCGTCTTTCACCTGCAAGGGAACGAGCCAGCGCCCCACCCAGAGCGTCAGAACCCGTTCGAGCACGCCTGCCCGGTGGAGGTTGGAGACGACCGAGTTATCCAGCACGAGCGGGAGCTGGGAGGGACTGAGGGGCGCCGGCGATGGATTCCGCGTTCTCAAATCTACCCGGCCGCCCCGGCCGCGGCCCAGGCCCCTCCAGCGGACTGGAGATTTTCTCGCAGCTCGTAAGAGTTGACTCGCAGAAGCTCGGCGAGCTTGGCGAGCGAGATCCGCGACTCTTCGAACGCCTTGAGCGCGAGGTATCGGAAGCGCGCCGGGAGCACCGGTGTCAGCGACCAATCTTCCACCGGGTGACCGAGGGCCTTCGCGAGGTCGCTGAACGAGCGATGATTCCCGTACTGTTCGTGAACCTGGCGCGAAAGCTTCCGCAGGGTCACCAGTCGCGCCGACAGCGCCTGGCCGCTGACACCGAGCTGCATCGCCAGGTGGACGAGGTCGGCATCGGTGAATTTGCCGCTGTTGGCGCCGAGCACGGATTCGAGCTGGGCCAGGACGGCGCGCCGGGGCATGAGGAACGCCGAGGCGAACGCGTTCGCGAAGCTCTCGTCGGCGGATCGCTGTCCGAGCGTGATGGCGCGATCGATGCGCGCCGCTGGCGCGCCCCCGCTCCTGAAGTGGACGAGGACGTGGCCGTACTCGTGAGCCAGGGTGAAGGCGCGCCGGTAGGACTCTTCTTTCGCGTTCACCGCGATACACGGCCGCCCAGATCGGTCGCGCGCCACGAGGCCGGACCAGCTCTGGCGTTCGACCGGGATCAGGAAGGTCTTGACCCCGATGATTCCGTCCAGAAGATTCATCAGGTCCTTCAGCGGGGCGTCGCCAAGGCCAAGGCGTCCCCGCTCCATGTCGGCGAGTGTCTCCGCGTCCTGCTCGGTTCGGAAGCCGAACTGGGAATAGTCGGGCGGGAGCGGGAGGGGAGCCGCTTCGGCAATCTCCTCGATCAGGCGATAATCCTCAAGGAGCTGACGGAAAAGGACGATCGAGTCGCGGTCGAGGACCGACGGCTCGGCCTCTCGGAAAAGGTACGCGAACGCGGGAGACTCCTCGGGCTCGGTCTCGAAGAAGAAGGCCAGTGGGCGGTGGAGTTGCCGAGCAAACTGATAGAGCTCGGCCCCGGTCACGCTCCGCTTGCCGGCCTCGATGTCCGAGATCGTCGACGTTGCCATTCCAATCCGCTTGCCGACTTCGCCCTGGGTCAAGCCAAGCTCTTTTCGCGCCGTTTGCAAGCGTGCGCCAATCGTCACGTCGTCCAGCATCACCGCCGCGCCTCCAGAATACCTCTTCGGCATTTCCGAAATATCACTGCATCGCCACGCTCAATGTTACAGATACTTCGACGGTGCGTCAAGATCGTCCTGGAAGACAAACAGTTGCAACACATACAGCCGACTATAACGCGGGACACCAGGCCGTTGGCGACACCGGAGGCACGTTCGGGATCTAACCCGATTAGGCT
>JBOGTX010000525.1:0-5316 GCA_050695695.1 Chloroflexota bacterium | reverse complement strand
TTGCCGCTGGCCATACGCTGAAGGACGATGGAACACGAAGGAGAGCGACTCCAGAAAGCGCTCGCGGCGGCCGGAGTCGCGTCACGGCGGCACGCCGAAGAGCTGATCCAGGCCGGGCGGGTTGAGGTGAACGGTGCGGTGGTGACGCGGCTTGGCACGCGGGTGGGCCCACGCGACCGGGTCGCGGTGGACGGCAAGCTCGTCTCGCGCGTCCCGTTGTTCACCTACATCGTGTTGAATAAGCCAGTCGGGATCGTCAGCACGGCGCGTGACGAGCGCGGGCGCCGCACCGTGGTCGACCTGGTGAAGGCGCCGGTCCGGGTGTACCCGGTCGGTCGACTCGATGCGACCAGCGAAGGGTTGATCCTCCTCACGAATCACGGCGACCTCACCTTTCGGCTGCTCCACCCCAGGCACGAGGTGCCCCGAGAGTATCACGTCTGGGTGAGTCCCCCGCCCACCGCCGAACAGCTCGAGCGGCTTCGTGGGGGAGTCGAGATCGAGGGCTGGCGGACTGGTCCCGCCGAGGTGACCCGCGGACCCGGTGGCGCGCTACGTAT
The DNA here is from genome assembly GCA_050695695.1 of Chloroflexota bacterium. Classification (GTDB taxonomy): domain Bacteria; phylum Chloroflexota; class UBA6077; order FW602-bin22; family CADDYW01; genus JAJPKB01. Next base: position 4,756 of record JBOGTX010000525.1, on the reverse strand, counting down.
CGTCATCCACGAGGGCCACAAGCGCCAGATCCGCCTGATGTGCCAGGCGGTGGGCCTGAACGTGGAGCGACTCGTGCGGGTGCGCCTCGGTCCGCTAGAGCTCGGACGCCTGAAGCCCGGCGAGTGGCGCGAGCTGCGCCCCGCCGAGGTCAAGGCGCTTTTCGACGCGGTAGGTTTGGAAAAATGATGACGGGCAACGTCACTCGGAGGCGCCATGCGACCCTCGGTGATCGCGATCGACGGACCAGCCGGCTCGGGAAAGACTATCGTCGGGCAGCGGGTCGCTCGCGATCTTGGTTATCTGTACCTCGACACTGGCGCGCTGTACCGAGCCCTGGCCTGGCTCGCCCTCGACCGGGGAGTCGATCCGCGCGACGGGCCGGCGCTGGCACGGTTGGCGCGGGGAGCGTCGATCGAGACCCACCGAACGAGTGATGGCGAGGACCCTGGTTATTCGGTCACGGTGGATGAGCGCGACGTCACCCGCGACCTGTCGCTTCCCGACGTTGCCAACGCCGCGTCGATCATCGCGGCGCACCCGGAGGTGCGCGCGGAGATGGTGCCGGTTCAGCGCCAGATCGCCGATCGCGGGCACGTCGTGATCGCCGGTCGCGATATCGGGACCGTCGTCGCGCCCGACGCCGGTCTGAAGCTGTTTTTGGATGCCCCGCTGCCGGTTCGGATCTCCCGACGGATCGAACAGTTGACGACCCTGGGGATGTTACCCGATCCCGGCAAGGTTGCCGCCGAAATGGCGGTGCGCGACCGCCAGGACCGGACTCGGGCGGTTGGCCCGTTGAAGCCGGCGCCCGATGCGGTTATTCTAGACACATCCACCATGTCGATCGATGAAGAGGTCGCCCAGATTCTGGACTTGATCGCCAAGCGAGATCCATGATCAAATTCTATGACTTTGCCACGTTCACCACCCGGCTGCTCGCGCGCGCGCTCAGCCGGGTCGAGGTGCGGGGGCTGGACAACCTGCCGCCAACCGGCCCGGTGATCCTCGCGCCCAATCACCTGCACATCGCCGATCCACCGATTCTCGGCGCGTTTCTGCCGCGCAAAATCTTCTTCATGGCCAAGCAAGAGGCCTGGAATCACTCGTTCATGGGGCTGCTCTCTCGGTGGTTCGAAGCCTTCCCGGTGCGCCGCGGCGAAGTGGATCTGGCGGCGTACCGTCACGCGCTGAAAATCCTCTCCGATGGCCAGGTGCTCGGCATTTTTCCGGAGGGCCACCGGAGCCGCGATGGCCACCTTCAAACCGGCCAGCCCGGCGCGATCATCCTGGCTCAGCGGTCAGGGGCGCCGATCGTTCCGGTCGCGATCTACGGGGTCGGAGAGGCCCTGCACTGGCCGGGCGTCGTTCGACGCCGTACCCTTCGGATCAACGTTGGCGAGGCATTCCATCCGGCCCGCGCGCGCCGCGAAGACGTTCCCGCGCTGACCGCCGACTTGATGGCCCGAATCGCCGCCCTGCTGCCGGCCGAGCGCTCTACCCTGGTACAATAGTCGCTGATACCGATCGTGGTAGATGACGTGCCGAAGGTGAACGACCGTGTGTGGAATCGTTGGCTACGTTGGCGAGCGGGACGCGACCCGCATCGTGTTCGATGGACTGAAGCGCCTGGAGTACCGGGGGTACGATTCGGCCGGACTCGCGCTGCTGGGTGACGGGCGCGTCGAGGTGCGGCGAAGCGTCGGTAAGCTGGGAGAGCTCGAACGCATCCTCGACCACGAGCCGCCGCGCGGGACGATCGGAATCGGCCACACCCGCTGGGCAACCCACGGCAAGCCATCGGAGGCAAACGCCCATCCCCACCTGGACTGCCGAGGCGAGACCGTCGTCATTCACAACGGGATCGTCGAAAACTACGTCGAGCTTCGCCAGCGCTTGCGGGATCTGGGCCACATCTTTCGCTCGGAGACCGACACCGAGGTCATCGTCCATCTGGTCGAGGAATATTGCACGCAAGGTTCCAGCCTCGAAGACGCCGCGCGCCGGGCCCTCCGCGACCTCAAAGGAAATCATGCGATCGTCCTCATGAGCCTGCGGGAGCCCGATCGGCTGATCGCGGCGCGCCTCGGTAGCGCCGGCGGTGTGACCATCGGGCTCGGCCAGGGCGAGACGTTCGTCGCGTCGGACTTGCCGGCGATCCTGGACCATACCCGGACGATGGTCTTTCTCGACGATCAGGAGATCGCGGTGATTACCCGCGCTGGCTTTCGCTCGAGCCGGCTCGACGGCACGCCCACCGAGAAGACGCCGACCGTGGTGAGCTGGGATCCGATCGCCGCGGCGAAGGGCGGCTACCGTCACTTCATGCTCAAGGAGATCTTCGAGCAGCCCCGCGCGGTCGCCGACACGATTCGCGGTCGGGTGCGTCAGGATCCGGTCTCGGTCGATTTCGAGGACGTGCCCTGGAACGACGCGGCCTGGCGGCGATTCCGCCGGGTCGTGATCGTCGGCTGTGGCACCGCCTGGCACGCGGGCTTGACCGCGAAGTTCATGCTCGAAGACCTGGTCCGGATTCCGGTGGAGGTCGACTACGCCGACGAATTTCGGTACCGCAACGCGATCGCCGACCCCGAGACCCTCTTCGTCGCGGTGACCCAGTCTGGTGAGACGGTCGACGTGCTCGTCTCGATGGCCGAGGCCCGGAGTCGCGGCGCGACGGTCTTGAGCGTGGTCAACGCGATCGGCAGCCAGGCGGCGCGGTCCGCCGACGGGGTCATCTACACGCGGGCCGGTCCGGAGATCGGCGTGGCCTCGACCAAGGCATTCACCGCCCACCTGACCGCGTTGTACCTCCTTGCCTTACGGATGGCCCAGGCGCGGGGAACCCTCACCGGCGATCTGATGAACGGCGCGATTCAGCGCCTGCTCGAGCTGCCGCACCGTCTCGGCGAGGTCGTGAACCGCGACCAGGGGTACGCCGAGCTGGCGAATCGCTACGCGAAATGTCGTCATTTCCTGTTCCTCGGACGCGGCATCAACTACCCGATCGCCCTTGAGGGAGCCCTTAAGCTCAAGGAGATCAGCTACATCCACGCCGAGGGGTATCCGGCCGGCGAGATGAAGCACGGTCCGATTGCCTTGATCGACGAGGAAATGCCGGTCGTGGCGATCGCGGTGCGCGACCGGGTGTACGAGAAGACTTTGAACAACGTCGCCCAGGTGAAGTCGCGCGGTGGCGTGTTGATCGGATTGGGGAACGACGGCGACCAGGCCCTGGCCGAAGCGAGCGATCACCTGCTGCTCGTTCCCGAGACCGACGAGCACCTGACGCCAATGCTGACCGTCGTGCCGTTGCAGCTCCTCGCCTACCACCTTGCCGACCGCCGCGGCTGCGACGTGGATCAGCCGCGCAATCTCGCGAAGTCGGTCACCGTGGAGTAGGGCGGTTCGTGAACCGTCCGTGTCCCCCACCGGTGCGGAGTGCGGAAAGAGAGAATAGCCAACCCGCCTCCAACCGTCTATACTTCACTCCTACGTGCCTGACGCTCGCGGCCGATGCACGAGTTCGGCTGGGTCTCGTGGGGTATGCAAAGAGAGCCGCGTGGTCTGGGGGGAGTGAAACGAGAATATGAGCTATTCGGATTTGCGCGCCCAGGTTCAAGGTATGGGGTTGCTGTTTCGGAGCGGCTGGAACTCCCTGCCTCTGGCGATCGGCGTGGTCGCGCTCGGCGCGCTTGGCATCGCCGCCGTCGTCTTCGTGCCGGGCGCCTGGCGATTCGCGGCGGCGCCGGTCCTGGCGCTGTTCTGGATGCAGCTTGGCTTCTTCGGCCACGATGCCGGTCACAATCAGGTTTTTCCCCGCACCGAGCACAATCGACGGCTCGGGCTCCTCTGCATGCCGCTGCTGCTTGGCATGAGCTTCCGCCCCTGGGTCATCAAGCACAACCTTCATCACGCCGTGACGAACGTGATCGAGTCGGACCCGGACATCGACCATCCGCTGCTCGCCTTCACCGAAGACGCCGCGCGGTCGCGCCGGGGAATCGCGCGCTGGATCGTTCGCTACCAGGCCTACGCCTATCCGGTGCTCGCGCTCTTCGCCACTGTCGGATTTCGCATCGATGCCTGGCGATACGCCGTTGGCGCGTTGCCGGCCGCGCGCAATGACAAATACGATGGCGAGCGACGCGTCGAGCTCGGGTTGCTGGCGGTCAATCTCATTCTCTGGCTGGTCATTCCTTCGATCCTCCTTGGTCCGGTTCGCTGGCTGCCAGTCTTCGCGGTCGGGCAGATGCTTTTGGGCTTCAATATGGCGTTCGTCTTCGCGCCAAACCACAAGGGCATGCCGATGCTGGTCGACTCCAGCCACCTCACCTTTCTCGAACAGCAGGTGATGACGTCTCGCAACGTCTTCGGCGGCCGGCTTGTCGATTTCGCGTATGGCGGTCTGAATTACCAGATCGAGCACCACCTCTTCCCGACGATGCCCCGGCGGAACCTGCCGGCGTGTCGGGAAGTCGTACGGTCATTCTGTCAGGAGACCGGCCTCGCCTATACCGAGGAGTCGGTGATCGGGGCGTGCCGGGCGCTCTTCACGTCGCTCGACGAGATCGGTCAGCTCGTCTTCCAGCCGGTGCCGGCGTAGAGTGTATCTGAAAAGCGGCGCCGACCGGGCGCGGCCTCACCCCCTGCCCCTCGCCATCGGGGATGGCGAGGGGAGACCGGAGCGGCGCGCGAAGCGCGTCGTCTTACCCCTTCTCCATCTTCGATGGAGAGGGGGCGGGGGGGTGAGGCCCG
>JBOGTX010000524.1:0-14859 GCA_050695695.1 Chloroflexota bacterium | reverse complement strand
GCGACTCGTCGGCGGCCGCGGGTTCGGCGCGTCCCGAAGCGAGCGCGGCGCGCTCCGACGACCACGCCAGCCCGGCGTACGAGCGCTCCAGCCTTGTCGACATGCTCGAAAAGGCGCAGCTGGACGACACCCTGGTCGAGATCGAAGTCGGCGTCGATCAGATGGGGTATAACGCGCTCTTCGAAGTTCCCCCTGGCCTGAGCCCCGAGGAGGCGGAGCAGACCTTCGACGGCTTCGCCCAGCAGTACCAGGCCTATCCGACGAAGAAGGTCCGGCGGGTCTCGGTGAAGGAGGCGCGCCGCCTGCTCACCCGCGAGGAAGCGAACAAGCTGGTCGACTTTGACGATGTGATCGACCAGGCCATCGAGCGGGTCGAGCAGGGCGGAGTGGTCTTCATCGACGAGATGGATAAGATCGCCGGTCCGCGGGTCGAAACCGGCGCCGACGTGTCCGGCGAGGGCGTCCAGCGCGACCTGCTGCCGATCGTCGAGGGGTCGGTGGTGATGAGCCGCTACGGGCCGGTCAAGACCGACCACATCCTGTTCGTCGGCGCCGGGGCGTTCTACCACAGCAAGCCGTCGGACCTGATCCCGGAGCTCCAGGGGCGATTTCCGATTCGCGTCGAGCTCACCGCGCTCGATCGGAGCGACTTCCGGCGCATCCTGACCGACACCGACACCTCGTTGGTCAAGCAATACCAGGCGTTGCTCCGAACCGAAGGCGTCGAGCTGGCGGTCACCGACGACGCGATCGACAAGATCGCGGACATCGCCTGCCAGGTCAACGAAAACATGGAGAACATTGGCGCCCGGCGCCTGCAAACCGTGCTCGAGCGGGTCCTGGAGGAGATCTCCTTCGAGGCATCATCCCACGCCGGGGAGACGCTGACCGTCGACCGAGATTACGTCGATTCGCGCATGCACGACGTACTGGTCCACGATGATCTTGCTCGCTACATTCTCTGAAAGTCCTGCTCTCGTTTGCTCGGACGGTGAGAGAATGTTATACTTTCGTCGCACCTATCTGGTGTATTCTGCACGCTTTCGGACCGAGTCGGCCGTGCCTCGACGCCATCAGGCGCCGGGGCTCCGACCGGGATGAGGAGAGCGGAAGGGATGGCCCTCCCCGTGGGGCCAACAAAAACGAAGGAGGATTGATCTGTGCCCAGTGTTGTTTCCATGAAGCTACTGCTCGAGGCGGGTGTCCACTTCGGACACCAGACTCGACGGTGGGATCCCCGGATGAAGCAGTTCATCTTTACCGAGCGCAACGGCATTCACATCATCGATTTGCAGCAGACGGTCGCGAAGCTCACCGAGGCGTACAACTTCGTGCGCGATCTCTCGGCCGAGGGTGGATACCTCCTCTTCGTCGGGACGAAGAAGCAGGCCCAGGAAGCGATCGAGGCCGAGGGCAAGCGCTCCGAGATGTTTTACGTGAAGACCCGCTGGCTCGGGGGGATGCTCACCAATTTCCGAACGATTCAGATGCGGGTGAAGCGTCTTGAGGAGCTCGAATCCGGCAAAGCGGCCGGGCAGTTCGAGCGCCTGCCGAAGAAGGAAGCGAGCCAGCTAGAAGAAGAGATCATTCGGCTCAACCGCCTCCTGGGCGGAATCAAGCTGATGAAGCGGCTGCCGAACGCGCTCTTCATCATCGATCCGCACAAGGAGCGACTGGCGGTCGCCGAGGCGCGACGCCTGGAGATTCCGATCATCGCGCTGGTCGACACGAACTGTAATCCCGAGGAGATCACCTACCCGATCCCGGCCAACGACGACGCGATTCGCGCGGTGAAGCTCCTCACTGGTAAGATGGCCGACGCCGTCGTCGAAGGCGCGAACATGCGCAAGGCGGCTGAGGAGCAGGAAGCCGCCGAGCAGGAAGCCGAAGCGCAGGCGCTCGCCAAGCGGGAGAGCGAGGCGAGCCAGGACGGCGAGAAGCCAGACGTCGCCTACTCGGCGTCGCCGGACGAGCAGTCAGCGCCCGAGGTCGAGACGTCGGCCGCGGTCTGAGTCGATTTGGAAGGTAAGGTACTATGGTACCGCATCCGGCCGGACCGGCCGGATGCGGCGCCGTCAAGAAGGTGAAACGAGAATTGGAAGTATCAGCAAGTCAGGTGAAGGAGCTTCGCGAGCGAACCGGCGCCGGCGTCATGGAGTGCAAGCGCGCGCTCGTCGAAGCCGGTGGGAATCCCCAGAAAGCGGCTGAGATTCTCGAGCGGCAGGGGCTGGCCCGCGCCGAGAAGAAGGCGGGGCGGCTAGCGAGTCAGGGGCTTGTCGACTGCTATATCCACGCCGGTGGTCGAATCGGCGCGATCGTCGAAATCAACTGCGAGACCGACTTCGTCGCCCGAACCGACGACTTCCGAACCCTCGCCCACGACATCGCGATGCAAATCGCGGCGACCGCGCCCAAATACATCGCGAAGAGCGACGTGCCCGAGAGCGAGGCCGACCGCGCCGACGAGCTGGCGCTCCTTGCCCAGTCCTTCATCAAAGAGAACAACGTGACGATCGAAGACTTGATCAAGCGTTACGTCGCCAGGGTCGGCGAGGCAATCCGGGTCCGCCGGTTCGTCCGCTACGAGCTTGGCGAGCCGGTCGACGAGGCGTAAGCTTGCCAGAGTTCAAGCGCGTGCTTTTGAAAATCAGCGGCGAGGCCCTGGTCGGGTCTCGCCAGTCCGGAATCATCGACGCCGATACGCTCGACGGAATCGCCCGCCAGATCCGCGAGGTCACTCGCGATCTGGGCACCCAGATGGGAGTGGTGGTTGGCGGCGGCAACATCTGGCGGGGTCAGGCGGCGGCCGAGCGGGGCATGGACCGTGCCCAGGCCGACTACGCCGGTATGCTCGCCACGATCATTAACGCGCTCGCCCTCCAGGACGCTCTCGAGAAGATCGACGTCGTCACCCGCCTGCAAACCGCCATCACGGTCACCGCGGTCGCCGAGCCGTACATTCGTCGCCGCGCGATCCGTCACCTGGAGAAGGGCCGGGTCGTCATCTTCGCCGCCGGCACCGGTAATCCGTACGTCACCACTGATACCGCCGGCGCGCTCCGAGTGATCGAGATCGGCGCCGAGGTGCTGCTACTCGCGAAGAATCAGGTGGACGCGGTCTACGACTCCGATCCGCGCCTGAACGCCAACGCGCAGAAGTTCACCCACCTCTCGTACATCGACGCGCTCAATCGGCAGGTCAAGGTGATGGACAGCACCGCGCTCTCGCTCTGTATGGACAACAAGCTACCGATCGTCGTGTTCGACCTGGCTCTAGAAGGCAACATCCGACGCGCGGTCGAGGGCAGATCGATCGGAACACTGGTCGCGTAAACATCAGTCGGGCACGACATCACGTTTGCCTCACCAACGCGGCCCGCGGAGGTTGGTTACATGTCGCAAGACGACGTTGGGACAATCGTCAAACACACCGAAGAGTCCATGCATCACGCCGAGGAAGCGCTGAGCCACGACCTGGCGGCGATTCGCACCGGACGCGCGTCGCCGGCCCTGCTCGACCGAATTCGCGTCGATTACTACGGTACCCCGACCCCCCTTCCTCAGGTGGCGGCAATCGCCACTCCGGAGCCGCGCACGCTGCTGATTCAGCCCTGGGATCGCTCGATGGTCGCTCCGATCGAGAAGGCAATCCTCAAATCTGACCTTGGCCTGATGCCGGTCAGCGACGGCAAGGTCATTCGCCTACCCATTCCTCTGCTCACCGAGGACCGACGGAAAGAGCTCGTCAAGATGATCCATCGTCGGGTCGAGGAAGGGAAGGTCGCGATCCGCAATTGCCGGCGCGACGCGATCGAAGAGTTCAAGAAGCTCGAGCGCGACAAGAAGATCTCCGGGGACGAAGGGCGTCGCGGTCAGGAGCGCGTCCAAAAGGCGACCGACGCCGCGATTAGCGAGATCGAACGCGCCGGCCAGCGAAAGGAACAAGAAGTCCTGGAAGTATGACCACACCCGAAGCGGCTTCCTCGGGGTGGAAGCCGACACCCGAGCAGCTTCCGCGACACATCGCCATCATCATGGATGGCAATGGCCGCTGGGCAACCGCCCGAGGCTTGCCACGCCTCCACGGCCACCGCGCCGGAACCGACAACGTGCGCGAGATTCTCGAAGCCAGCGTCGAGTTCGGCATTCAATACCTGACGATCTACGCCTTCTCGACCGAGAATTGGACCCGCCCCGCCGACGAGGTCAATGGCTTGTTCGAGATCATGGCCGAGGTGATCCGCGACGAAACCGAGGATCTCCATCGCAACGGCGTGTGCGTCCACCACATCGGACGATCCGAGGGCCTACCGGAAAGTCTGTCGACCGCAATCGCCGCGGCCACGAAGCTCACCCACGACAATCGTCGCATCACCCTGAACGTGGCCTTCAATTACGGCGGTCGCGCCGAGCTGGTCGACGCGGTGCGCCGAATCATCCGCGACCAGATTCCCGCCGCGACGGTCACCGAAGACCTGGTGAGTCGCTACCTCTACACCGGTGGCCAACCGGACCCGGATCTGGTCATCCGGACCGCGGGCGAGATGCGCCTGAGCAACTTCCTTCTCTGGCAGGCCGCCTACGCCGAGTACTATTCGACCTCGACCTACTGGCCAGATTTCGGCCGCGCGGAATTGCGCGACGCGCTGATCGCCTACGGGCAACGCCAGCGGAAGTATGGCAGCGTCCTCAACGGAACGTGTTAGCCGCGCGGGTCGCGACGGCAATCGTCGGGGTGCCGATCATCCTGGCGCTGGTCTGGCTCGACGGTCCGCCCCTCTGGATCGTGGCCGCGCTGGCCGCCGCGGTCGCCGGCTGGGAAGCGGGGAATCTGTTGGGGACCGGGCGCCCTCACCCCCTACCCAACCCATCGACCATCCTCGCGATCTTTGGCGCGGCCGGCCTCGTCCTCGCGGCGGGAATCGGTCCCGCCGCCGACCTCGCCATCATCGGCCTCATCCTGTTCGTCGCCCTCACCCTGAGCCTGACGCGTGCCGCCACACCGCCGGACGCCCACGATTGGTCCGCCGCGCTGGCGTCCGCTCTCTACGCCGGCCTCCCACTCGCTCTCCTGGTGTCGATGCGCCAATGGCCCGGCGAGACACCGCTGGCGATCCCACTCCTTGGCACCCTGGCGCGGGGCACCGGCTGGCTGCTCCTGACGCTCACCGGAGTGTGGGCCGTCGATACCGCGGCGTACGCCGTGGGCCGGCTCGTCGGTCGGCGGCGGCTCTGGCCGAGGGTCAGTCCGAACAAAACCTGGGAGGGAACGATCGGAGGGGTGATCGCCGGGATCGTCGTCGTCGAAGCCTGGGCGCCGGCGCTGGGGATCGGAACGGGATTCGGACTCGGACTCGGCATCGCGCTGGCGAGTGCCGCGGTCCTCGGAGATCTCGTCGAGTCGGCCTTGAAGCGCCGGGCCCAGGTGAAAGACGCCGGCGCGCTCCTTCCCGGCCACGGCGGCCTGCTGGACCGGATCGATAGCCTGGCCTTCGCCGCGGTCGTGGTATTCTTAAGTGGAATCCTCGACGGATCGGCTGGAACCCACGTACTTTTCTGAACGGACGAAACAGGTGGCTCGCGGAATCGTCATTCTCGGAAGCACCGGCTCGATCGGCCAACAGGCGATCGAGGTCATTCGGGCCAACCCCGACGACCTGCGGGTGGTCGGGCTCGCGGCCGGCCACAATCTCGACCTCCTCGAGCGGCAGATCCAAGAGCTTCAGCCAGGCTACGTCAGCGCCCCGAGCCTGGCGCCCGGCCGACGGTGGAATGGCGCCGAGGTCCGGTCGCTGAGCGAGATCGCCACGGTTTCGGAAGCGGACAGGGTGCTCGTCTCCACCGTCGGGATGACCGGTCTGCTGCCGACGCTGGCCGCGATCCGGGCGGGCAAGACGGTCCTGCTGGCGAACAAGGAAGTACTCGTCGTCGCGGGCGCGCTGGTCATGGACGAGGCGCGCCGCGCGGGCATCCCGATCCTTCCGGTCGACAGCGAGCACAACGCGGTCTGGCAGTGCTTCGCCGGTGACTGCACGCTTGGCGCGGGAACGATCGAAGGCCCGCTCCAGCGGATCATCCTCACCGCATCCGGCGGCGCCTTCCGAGATCTTTCGCCGGACGAGCTCCACCAGGTGACGCCCCGGCAGGCGCTGGCGCACCCGAACTGGGTCATGGGGCCGAAAGTGACCGTCGATTGCGCGACGCTGATGAACAAGGGCTTCGAGGTAATCGAGGCGCACTGGCTTTTCGGCGTTCCCTACGCGCACATCGACGTCGTCTTGCATCGCGAGAGCATCGTCCACGCCCTTGTCGAGTTCGTGGACGGCTCACTCAAGGCCGAGCTCGGCGCGCCGGACATGCGCCTGCCGATTCAGCACGCTTTGACCTACCCGAATCGACGGTCGAGCGCCTGGCGCCGCCTGCGGGTCGAGGACATCGGTCGGCTGAGCTTCGCGCCGCTCGAGTCCGGGCGATACCGGTGCTTCGATCTCGCGCTGGAGGCGGCGCGAGTGGGCGGCACGGCGACCGCCGCGCTCAGCGCGGCCGACGAGGTCGCGGTGGCGCGCTTTCTGGCCGGCACGATCGCGTTCACCGAGATCGCCGAGGTCGTCGACCGCGCGCTCCAGACCCACCAATCGATCGCGCGCCCAACCATCGACGACGTGCTGGCGGTCGACCGCGAGGTGCGTCGAGACGTCGAGGCGCGGCTGGGACGAGGCACCGGACGTGCCTGACAATCCGACGTCACGCGCTTTTCCTTCGGCACGATGTCGTGAGAGGGAGAGCTTTCGAGGGGGATTTTGGCGATGTCGCTGCTCAATCTGATCATCTTTCTCATTCTCTTGAGCCTGCTGGTCCTCGTCCACGAGCTTGGCCACTTCATCCTCGCGAAGCGCGCCGGAGTCAGAGTGGAGGAGTTCGCGATCGGTTTTCCGCCCCGACTCTTCAGTATCCGTCGGGGTGAAACCAACTACTCGATCAACCTGATTCCCCTCGGTGGCTACGTCAAGATGCTGGGCGAAGAAGATCCGACCTACCCGCGTAGCTTCGCCTCGGCCAAGCGGCGCTGGAGGGTGGCGATTCTGGCGGCCGGCGCGACCATGAACATCATCTTCGCGGTGTTCCTCTTCGGCGGCGCCTACCTGTCGGGCTGGCCCGAGGTGACCAGGAGCGAGGTGGTCGTCCAGCAGGTGATGCCGGACACGCCCGCCGCCAGCGCCGGCCTGAAGCCGGGCGACGTGATCGTCCGGTTCGACGGCCAGGCGATCGCGAGCGCCGACCAGCTTCCCGCGCTGAGCCAGGCATCGCTGGGGAAGCTCACCACGCTCGAAGTCCGGCGCGCTGGCCAGATCGAGAACCTGACGCTCACACCGCGGACGTCCTGGCCATCGGGCGAGGGGCCAATCGGTATCGCGATCATGGAGCACGCCCTGAAAGTCGAGCCGGTCTATTATCCGCTGCCGGCCGCCCTGCTGAATGGCGCCCGCCAGACCCTTCAAACGATCACGATCACCCTGGCCCTGCCGGTCCTTCTGCTCAAGGGGCTGATCCCCGCCAGCCTGGCCCGGCCGATCGGGCCGATCGGCATCTACAACCTCACGACCCAGGCGACGACCGAGACCGTCTCGACCGGCTGGTGGTTCCCCCTGCTGAGTGTCGCCGGCACGGTGAGCGCCGGTCTTGGACTGGCGAACCTGCTGCCGATTCCGGGGCTCGACGGTGGCCGTCTGCTGTTCGTCCTGATCGAGGCGATCCGGGGGCGTCGGGTCAGTCCGCAGCGCGAGGGGCAGATTCATCTGGTCGGCCTGGCGCTGCTCATGTCGCTGGTGATCATCATCACCTATTTCGACATCCTGTTTCCGGTCAACGTCCAGTTCGGCCCTCCCTAACCGGGGAGCGACCCAATTCCGCCGCCTGGGTGTGGTGGATGCTATAATCCGTCGACGATGCGCTCCACGGAGCCGTGACGGAGATTCACGAGCCGCCGGGCGACTTGATCCGGCTGGGGCACGACGAGTGAAGAACGATGGCGCTGCCTGACTCCGTTCGGGATATCCAGGATCCGCGCGATTCGGACCAGGACGACGCCGTGGCGGGGCCATCCGCCGAGGTCACGGCGCCGACGCGGCATCGTGGCCTGCTCGATCGGGATTGGCAAAAAGCGCTGATCGTCCTGCTGACCCTGCTCGCGGCCGCCGCGCTGGTCTGGCTTATCGTCCAGGTCATCACCCCGATCCTCCGAACGATTCTGCTCTTCGTGTTCTCGGCGGTCCTCGCCTTCGTCCTCTCGCCACCGGTCAACGCGCTCGCCGCTCGCATCGGGAGCCGCCTGCTCGCCATCGCGATCGTCTATCTGGTGGTTGGCGTCGTAGTCGTCGGCGGACTTGTCCTCCTGGCCGGGCCCTTCGTCGGTCAGGTCACCGTGCTGGTCAACGACTTGCCGCGCTACGGCGACGAGCTGAATCGCCAGCTACCGGCGATCGAGCAAGCCCTGCGTCGCTACGGCCTCGACACGACCATCTCCGATCTTCGGGTCAACGCCGCGAACGTCGTTCAGGCCCAGGGCGCGAACGTCCTGAAGAGTCTGGTTCAGACGGTGACCGACATCGGCGGCGGGGTCGTGGACATGGTCCTGGCGCTGGTGATCTCGCTCTACCTCCTGCACGACGGCCCGACGATTCGGGCGCGAATTCTCGCCGTGATCCCGGATGAGCACCGGGCCAAAGCGCTCTTCCTTGAAGCGAACACCGCCCGGGTTCTGGGCGGCTACCTGCGCGGCCAACTGGTGATGGCGGTCACGATCGGCATCCTGGCCGGCGGCGGGTGCTGGGCGTTGGGGTTGCCCTACGCGGTGGTGCTCGGCGTCCTGGCCGGCCTCTTCGAGCTGGTGCCGATGTTCGGGCCGGTGCTCGGCGCGGCCCCGGCGGTCGCGGTAGCCCTTTTCATGCCGTTTCCGACGGTGATCTCGGTGATCGTGTACTTCGTGATCGTCCAACAGGTCGAATCGAACGTCCTGGGGCCGCGCATCACCGGCCACGCCGTCGGGCTGCATCCGCTCGGCGCACTCTTCGCCCTGCTGGCCGGCTTTCAGCTCGCCGGTCTGCTCGGCGCGCTGGTCGCGGTACCGGTCGCCGGGATCATCTGGGTGCTGCTCACCGCCGCCTACCGCGCCGTCCCGATCACCACGCCCGCCGCGCCGCGCCTCACCCTGCCACGCTGGTGGCGCGGCACCTCCACCGATCGCTCCGAGTGACCGCCATGGCCGCGCGGCATCGCGCCCTCTGCCTTTGGGGCGACCAGCTCGATCAGCGGCGCGAGGGTCTCGCGCGCCGCTGATCGAGTCGTCCGTCGCCGAGCACTCGGTGCGCACGATCCTCGACGAGGCAATCGCGAATCACCGGCGCGCCGGCCAGTCGATGGTCGCGCGCCGGGTCTTCGGCCTCGGCGTTGGCCTCCTCCGTGGCGCCGCCGCGGCGAAAGCCAGTGCGGGGTCCGCCGCCGACAAATCGGCGGTTTCGAATGGGGAAAGAGAACCCCAGGCGTCCAGGCCGCCGTCGAGCGATTGCAAGACAGCTGATCGTCCTCGTGTCATCCGTGCTGGCATCCGTCCCTGGTCGCTCGCTTAATTCCTTGCTCCCGGGCTGCTAAAATGGTATACTTCGGTTGCATATAAAAGTTCGACCTTGGAGAAAAGTGGGCTACAACCCACTTTTCTTGTTGTTAAGGGTGTTTCGGCGCCGCGCGAGCGCGGCGTCGAAAAGCGTCCGGGTCGCGACCGGATGGGGGCCGAACGTGCGAGACCAAACCAGAGGGCCGGATCGCCGCATGAAAACCGACTTTATCGCTGCCATCAATCAGGTAAGCAGCGAGAAGGGCGTCAGCAAGGAGATCGTCATCGAGGCGATCGAGGCCGCGCTCGTCTCCGCTTACAAACGAAACTTTGGCGGCGGGGCAAATCAGGACGTGGTGGTCCGGATCAACCGGCAGACCGGCGACGTGCGTGTCTTCATCGGCAAGAACGTCGTCGAGGAGGTCGCCGACGCACGGACCGAGATCTCGCTCGCCGAAGCGCGCGAGATCGAGCCAACCGCGCGACTCGAGACGATCGTCGAGGTCGAGACGACGCCGCGCGACTTCGGTCGGATCGCCGCGCAAACCGCCAAGCAGGTGGTGTTGCAGCGCCTCCGGGAAGCCGAGCGCGAGCTCGTCTACGAGGCGTTTACCGAACGCGAAGGGGACGTCGTGACCGGCGTCGTCGAGCGCATCGAGCCGAAAGCGGCGATTCTCGACCTGGGCAAGGCCGAGGCCGCGATGCCGACCACCGAGCAGGTGCCGAGCGAAAACTATCGACACGGCCAGCGCCTGAAGGTCTACCTGGTCGAGGTCAGCCGAACCCCGCGTGGCCCGCAGATCATCGTCTCGCGGACGCACCGCGGCCTGGTCCGGCGCATGTTCGAGCTCGAAGTGCCGGAAGTCTACAGCGGCGCGGTCGAGATCAAGTCGATCGCCCGCGAGCCGGGCTCGCGATCGAAGGTCGCGGTCATCGCGCGCCAGGAAGGGGTCGACCCGGTCGGCTCGTGCGTTGGCGTGCGCGGAGTGCGGATTCAGAACATCGTCAACGAGCTCAACGGCGAGAAGATCGACGTCGTCCAGTGGAATGCCGATCCGGCGGTGTTTGTCGCTAACGCGTTGAGTCCGGCGCCGGTCATCTCGGTAGACCTGAACGAGAGCGAGAAGACGGCCACCGTCGTCGTGCCGGAGCGCCAGTTGTCACTGGCGATCGGGCGCGAAGGCCAGAATGCCCGGCTGGCGGCCAAGCTCACCGGCTGGCGGATCGACATCAAGGCGGCGACCCTGCCGCGAACCGAGGGCGTCGCCCCGCCGTTGACCCGCGAAGAGTCGCTGGCCCGCTTGACCGGAGGTCTCGAGGAGAGCTCGGAGTGAACCCACCGCGCCCGCGCAAAGTTCCCCAACGGACCTGCGTGGCGTGCCGAACGGTGCGGCCGAAGCGCGACCTCGTGCGGGTGGTGCGCCTCGTGGACGGAACGGTGGTGGTTGACTCGACCGGTAAGAAGTCCGGGCGCGGCGCGTATCTGTGCCGGCAGAGGTCCTGCTGGGAATTGGCCCTCGAACGCGGCGCGCTCGAGCGGGCTCTGAAACAGGCGGTGCCGGCCGAGAGTCGCGCGGCGTTGATCGCCTACGCGGCCGGGTTGCCCGAAGCGCTCGCCGAGGCCCCGGCGGCGCTCCGGCCATGAGGCACGCCAACGGTCGGGTTTTGTAGTAGCAGAAAGGGAGGCAAAAGATGGGTACAAGAGTTGGAGGTGGTCGACCGCGTCGGCCCGGACAGGGGCAGCGACGAGGACGACCATCGCGTCCACGCGGTGGACGATCTGATGGCGCGCGAACCTCGCTTTCTGCTCCGATCGCGAAAAAGCGTGAGCCCGTTGTCGTCGCGCTTCCTCAGACCGTCACCGTCAAGGAGCTGGCCGAGGCGCTCAACGTCAGCGGCGGACAGGTCATCAAGGAGCTGATTGGTCACGGCTTTATGGTCACGATCAATCAGTCGGTGGACTTCGCGACCGCGACCAACGTGGCAACCGCGTTCAACGTCCAGGTCACTCCCAAGGCGACCGATGCGAGCGAAGGCGTGATCGCCGCGGAGATCGAGGAAGAGGAAAACCTGCGACCCCGCGCGCCGGTCGTGACGATTCTCGGACACGTCGATCACGGCAAGACGAGCCTGCTCGACGCGATCCGGCAGACCAACGTGACCGAGCACGAAGCGGGTGGCATCACTCAGCACATCGGAGCTTATCAGGTCGAGGCGAACGACCAGCGAATCACCTTTCTCGACACACCCGGCCACGAGGCGTTCACCGCCATGCGCGCGCGGGGCGCCCAGGTCACCGACATCGCGGTGCTGGTGGTCGCGGCCGACGATGGCGTCCAGCCTCAGACGCTGGAGGCGATCGCCCACGCGAGAGCGGCCAACGTGCCGTTAATCGTCGCGATCAACAAGATCGACAAGGACGACGCGAACCCGGACCGGGTCAAGCAGCAGCTCGCCGAAGCTGGTGTCGTCGTCAACGATTGGGGTGGCGACGTCGAAGCGGTCGCGGTATCCGCCCGTCGCAAGACTGGCATCCAGGACCTGCTGGAAACGATCCTGCTCGTCGCCGAGCTCAAGGATCTCAAAGCGAATCCGAACCGCCCGGCCGTCGGCACGGTGATCGAGGCACGGCTCGACAAGACTCGCGGTCCGTTGGCGACCGTTCTGGTCGAGACCGGAACGCTGAACCTTGGCGACTTCGTCGCGGTCGGATCGGTGCCCGGCAAGATTCGCGCGATGTTCAACGAGCGCGGCAAGCGGGTGAAGAAGGCCGAGCCGGCGACGCCGGTCGAGATTCTTGGCCTGAGCGACGTTCCGCAGGCCGGCGATCGCCTGCACGCGGCGCCGACCGAGCAGGCGGCGAAATTGTTCGCCCAGCAGCACGCGCAGCAAATCGCTCAGGAGACCCAGACCGTTGCTCGTCCGATGACGCTCGAAGAGATGTTCAAGAATGAGAATCAGGTCAAAGACCTGAACATCGTCCTGAAGGCCGACGTTCAGGGCTCCCTCGAGCCGATTCAGGTCTCGCTCGAGCGCCTGGCGACCGATGAAGTGAAGGTCAAGGTTATCCATCAGGGAACCGGCAATGTGACCGACTCGGACGTTCTGCTCGCTCAGGCGTCCCACGGAATCATCGTCGGCTTCAACGTCCGGGTCGAGCCCGGCGCGAAGCGCGCGGCCGAAGCCGCCACCGTCGACGTCCGCCTCTACAACATCATTTACGATGCGATCGAGGACGTGCGTCAGGCGCTGGTCGGCATGCTGGAGCCGAAGTTCGCCGAGATCCACGAGGGCCGCGCCGAGGTCCGGCAGGTCTTTGGGCACAACGGCGAGGTCGCCGGCTCGATGATCGTCGATGGGAAGATCACGCGAGGCGCGATCGCGCGGATGCTGCGCGGCGGCAAAGTGGTGTCGGAAGGTCGCGTCGAGAGCCTTCGCCGCTTCAAGGATGACGTGCGCGAGGTCCTGGCAGGGTACGAATGCGGTATCGTCCTGTCGGGAATCAACGACCTGCAAGTCGGCGACGTCATCGACACCTTCCGGAAGGAGCGCGTGGCCGGCGACGTGCCACTGTAACTCACGATGGTCACTCGCCGCATCGCGCGCCTGAACGAGCAGGTCCGCTCGGACCTGGCCGAGCTGATCGCGCGTGAGCTGAAAGATCCACGGGTTGCCGGATTGATCTCGGTGATGGCTGCCGAGCTGACACCGGATCTCCGGCACGCTCGGATTTTCATTAGTATTCTCGGGTCGGCCGAGGAACAGACGGCAACGTTCCAGGCGATCAAGAACGCTGCCGGTTTTCTGCGCACTCAACTGGCCGCCCGCATGACGACCAAGCGCGCTCCCGAGCTCCACTTCGAGCGCGACGCGTCGATCGAGCGTGGTCAACGGATCATGCACATCCTCCACGAGATCGACCATCCCGAGCCCGAACCGCCCGAGGGAGACTAGTGGGCTATTCCGGCATTCTCAACCTCGACAAGCCCACCGGCCTCACCTCCCACGACGTGGTGGACGCGGTGCGTCGCTACGCCGGGCAGCGCCGAGTCGGGCACGCCGGCACGCTCGATCCCGGCGCCTCGGGCGTTCTCCTGGTCTGCCTGGGTCAGGCCACCCGGGTGAGCGAATTCCTGATGGAGAGCACCAAACAATACCGGGCGGTGATCCGCTTTGGCGCGGTCAGCACCACCGACGACGCCGATGGTGTCATCACGCCCGGGTCCGCGTCGCTCGCCAGCCTGAGCCAGGCCGTTTTCTCCGAGGCGCTTTCCCGATTCGTCGGCGAGGTCTCGCAGGTGCCGCCGGCTTTTTCGGCGATCAAGATCCAGGGACGACCAATGTACCGCGCGGCGCGCGCCGGACAACCAGTTTCGGCGCCCGCGCGAGCCGTCATCATCGATCAGATCGACCTCATCGCCTGGGAGTGCCCGGACCTCACCGTCGACGTCACCTGCTCGAAAGGGACCTACATTCGCGCCCTCGCGCGGGATCTCGGCGAGGCCGTTGGCACCGGAGCCTATCTCCAGTCCTTGATCCGCCTCCGCAGCGGCGCCTTTTCCCTCCAGGACAGCATCTCGCTGGATCGCGTCCGTGAGGCGTCCCAGCAAGGGCAACTCGGTCGCCTCTTGAAGCCGCTCGACGTTGCCGTCCAATCCTGGCCCGCCGTTTCACTGGCCCCCGACGAGGTCCGGGCGATCCGCCAGGGCAAGGGCTGGAACGGTCCGGCTGGCACGATTAGCGAGCGAGCCCGCGCCCACGACGCCGCGACCGGGCGACTGGTCGCGCTGCTGCGGTTCGAAGGCGCCGAAGCGGGTTGGCGACCGGATAAAGTCTTTTCCGAGGACGGCGATGACGTTGATTGACGCGCTGGTGGCTGCCAGAATCGAAGGCCCGAGCGTGATCGCCATCGGAACCTTCGACGGGGTTCACCTTGGCCACCAGCATCTGTTACGGCAGGTCGTCGAGCACGCCAGGGCGCGCGCGGCAAACGCGGTTGTGATGACCTTTCATCCGCGGCCGGCCGAGGTGTTGCGCCCGGACATCCCATCGTGGTATCTCTGCTCGCTGGACGCCCGGATCCGCTTCCTGAAGGCGGCCGGCATCGACGTCGTCGTTCCGCTGGCGTTCACGCGGGAGCTTTCGACGATGAGCGCCGATGACTTCGTCGGCGCGCTGGTCGAGCACGCGCGCCTGTGCGACCTGATTGGGGGTCCGGACCTCGCGCTGGGGCGCGGGCGGGCCGGCAC
>JBOGTX010000523.1:0-3555 GCA_050695695.1 Chloroflexota bacterium | reverse complement strand
GCTTTCTGTCCCTGCGCGAGCTGCGAGCGGGCCCGCGAGCTCGGCGGACCCAGCCTGCGCAAGCGCTGCTCCGCGCTGGTCGACGACGAGCTGCTGATCGACCTGGGTCCGGACGTGATGGCGGCATCCCAGATCCACGGCACGTCGCTGGCGCGCCTCCACTATTGCCTCCAGACCCACGAGCACGCGGACCATCTGGACCCGCACCATTTCGCCTCGCGGAGCGCCAGTTGCGGGGTCTACGGCGTGCCGCGCCTGCACTGGTACGCCAGCGAAGGCGCGCTGCGCAAGGCGGCCGCGAGCCTCGGACCGCGGGTCGCCGAGGCCGGGCTGCTCGACTCCGCGGTCGGCGAGCGCTTGAACTTGACCCCGCACCCGGTGCGCCCCTTCGAGACCTTCGACGTCGGTCCTTACCGCGTGACCAGTCTCGCCGCCGCCCACGACCCGACGCTGGTGGCGATGCTCTACCTGATCGAGCATCGCGGTCGACGGCTCTTTTACGGGACCGACACCGGTCCGCTCCCGGAGGGGACCTGGAAGGCGCTCGGAGCGCTCGGACAGCCACTCAACGTGGTGGTCCTCGATCACACCTTCGGCTGGAAGGGGCCATCGGCGGTCCACTTGAACCGGGAACAGTTCCTCGAGCAGGTCGACCGGATGCGGAGCGCTGGCCTGCTGGCCGACGGCGCGCGCGTCTTCGCGCATCACCTGGCGCACCACAGCAATCCAGCTCACCCCGACATGGTCGAGCTGGCCGCCCAGCGGGGCTACGAGGTCGCCTACGATGGGTTGACGATCGACGTGTGATCCGCGAGGGCGTTCGCCATCGGCTGGAGTCCAGGCAGCCCTCCGGTGGCTCGCCGAGGGCTCAATCAGCCGCGTCTCTGCTATCATGAGAGCGGTGCTGCTGGATGGAGGTTAGCCCATGGCGTCAGTCCTTGAACGGCCGACCCTTGAGGGTCTACGCGCCCGGCGGGCGGAGATCGTGCGAATCGCGACGGCGCGCGGGGCGCGCGACATCCGCGTGTTTGGCTCGGTAGCCCGCGGGCAAGCGCGTGCCGACAGCGATATCGATTTCCTGGTCGACTTCGAGCCGGAACGAAACGTTCTGGACCTGAGCGAGCTGATCCTCGACCTGGAAGAGGCGCTGGGCCGTCAGGTCGACGTGGTGGAGATATCGCGCCCCTCGCCCCTTGCCGAGCGGATTCGTCAGGAGGCGATTCCCCTTTGAGCGATGATCTGGACCGGCGTTACCTCGCGTACATTCGGGACGCGATTGGGCTGGTCGAGGCACGCACGCGTGGCGGACGGGAAGCGTTCTTCAACGACGTAGACATTCAAGACGCGGTCCTCTGGCGGCTGCAGACCCTTGCCGAAGCGTCTGGAAAGCTATCCGCCGAGATCAAATCTCGACATCCCGACGTCCGATGGCGAGCCGTCTACGGCTTTCGTAACGTCGCGGCGCACGGCTACCTCGAGTTGCGACTCGACGACGTCTGGGAAATCGTTATGGTTCATCTACCCGCCCTCAAGATAGTTATCGAGGAAGAAATCGTTCGCTCTTCGGGGAGGTAGGTTTCATGGCTGAGCCAATCATTGGCGTCGCGATTCACGAGGCGACGGTGCCGGAGACCCTGGCGGTGATTCGGCGCGCCGAGGAGCTCGGCGTGGCCGCCGCCTGGCTGACGACCGGCGGGGTTGGTCCCGACTCGATGACCGTCTTCGCCGCCGCCGCGGTGCAGACCAGTCGGATCAAGCTCGGCACGGCGATCGTGCCGACGTTTCCGCGCCATCCCTTCGTCGTCATTCAGCAGGCGGTCGCGCTGAGTCAGCTCGCGCCCGGGCGCTTCCGCCTGGGCGTCGGACCCAGCCACAAGCCGACGATCGAGGGGTCCTTCGGTATTCCCTTCGAGCGACCGCTGGAACACCTGCGCGAGTACACCACGATCCTTCGCCAGGCGCTCCAGGCAGGCGCCGTGGACCTGAACGGCAGGCGCTTCAAGGTCCACGCGCGGGTGGCCAATCCGCCGAACGTGCCGGTGTTCATCTCGGCGCTCCGACCGGCCTCCTACGAGCTGGCCGGCGAGGTCGCCGACGGCGCGATTAGCTGGGTCACCCCGGCGTCCTTCCTGCGCGACGCGGCGCGTCCGGCGCTGCTGGCCGGCGCGGCCAGGCGCTCCGACGGGCGGACGCCGCTGCTGATCGGCCATGCCTTTGCCGTCGTCAGCGACGACGCGGAGACCGGGCTGCGAACGGCGCGCGAGCGGCTGGCGACCTACGCCCGACTTCCGTTTTACCAGGAGATGTTCGCCGCGGCGGGATTCCCCGAGGCGCGTCAAGCGACGCTGAGCGACGCGCTGGTCCGCGGCATCGCCCTCTTCGGAGACGAGCGCGCGGTCGGCGCGGGCATCCGCCGGTACCTTGACGCCGGGCTCGACGAGCTGATCGTCTCGCTGATGCCGGTCGGACCGGACCGCTCGGCAAGCATCGATCGGACGCTCCGAGCGCTGGCCACCCTTGATGGCAGGTAAGGTGAAGCATCCGGATTTTCCGGCGTCGAGGGAACGTTCACCACGGTGCCGGTCTGGCATGGTTCTTGCCTGAAGGGCTTGCCTGGCCGCGTTGGGCGCGATGAGATTCGCCCGCGCCGGCCACGCGACGTCTCAAGGAGGCTGAGCTATGGCGACCCTGTGGCCCACGAACCAGACGTGGTGGGAGTACGCCATCCTGGGCGTGGTGGCGATCCTCTTTGGCCTGGCGGCGTTATTCTGGCCGGCCCTCACCATCGGCGTTCTGATCGTGCTCTTCGCGATCGAGGTGTTGATCAGCGGCGTGGTGCAGTTCGTCGCGATGTTCCGCGGGATCGGCGCGGGAACACCCTGGTGGCCGCACCTGTTCCTCGGAATCATCAACATTGCCGCGGGAATCATCGTCCTGGTCTACCCGTTCATGACCGCGGTCTTTCTGCTCTACGTCATCGCCTTCTGGGCGATCATCGCCGGCATCACCGAGATCGTCGCGTCGCTGGCGACCGCGAACCTGCTGCTCCTGGTTCTCGGTGGCATCTCGATCGTCTTCGGATTCGTCTTATTGGCGAACCCGCTCCGGGGCGCGCTGGCGCTGGTGATGGTCATCGGCATCTTCGCGATCATTCAGGGTATCGTGTTCCTGGTCCACGCCTTCTCGGCGCCGACCGCGCCGGCGATGCCGGCGTAGTGGCTCGGGCGACACGCCAACCAGACAATGGCGGAAGACTTCCGCCGGCAGTTCGACGCGATTCAGCATCCCGGGTTGAAGGCCATGTACGCATTGTGGGCGATCCGCACCGTGCAGAACCTGGCGATCGGCGAATACTCCGGGCTAATGGCGATGTCCGCGATCGCCGGCAACCGTGCCGTGACCAACTTGCTCGAGCACACGCTGTCCGACAAGCTGGCCTTCGTTCAGGACACTCGCGATTGGTTCCGCGATGTGGTCAAGCAGGCCATTGGCGCGCGGGTGACCGGTCGCGCCGCCTGACTCACCTCCTGGCGACGATACGACGGCCGTGAGCCC
>JBOGTX010000522.1:0-1724 GCA_050695695.1 Chloroflexota bacterium | reverse complement strand
ACGATCGTCAGCTCGCGGTGGAGCAAGTGGCGCTCGTGAGCGAGTCGCCGGGCCGGCGGATCTTCGAGCAGCGACTGCTGCTCGGCTCGGCGAATCTGCAGATTGGCTGCCACGGCGTACGAGAGCTCGAGCCCTCCCTCGGGGATCGGAACGTCGCGTTCGGCCTGGCGCGCCAGCCGGCGCAGCACCTGGACGTACTGGGTGAATTCCTCACGCACCAGCGCCAGTAGCCGGTCCGGAACGTCCGGTTGGCCTTCGTCCAGCAGCTCGACGTCGCCGACGGCGTACGGTCGACTGTCGTCGATCGAGCGAATCCGAAATCGGCGCTCGCCCACCGTCGCCAGGTGCAGCGTGCCGTCACTTCGCTTGTCGACCTGAGTGATCCGCGCCAGTGTTCCCACGTCGTGGGGAACGGCCGGCCCCCCGACTTCCGCTCCCGACCGGATCAAGACGATCCCCAGCGCGCCATCTTCCTCCAGGCACCGCTTGACCAGCAGCTTGTAGCGCTCCTCGAACACGCGCAACGGCAAAGGCACCCCGGGGAACAGCACCGTGTGCAGCGGAAAGAGCGGCAGGTGCCGGGTCGTTTGCATGTCAGTACTCACGCGTGGCCGGACGAATCAGAATCTGCTCGACCAGCGCTCGGGGCGGCAGGGACGCGAGGAAGACGATCGTCGCGCCCAGGTCCTCCGGCTGGAGCATCAGCGGGTAAGCGTGCGACGGCGGCGGATTCGGACGTCTCGCCATGATCGGCGTGTTGACCTCGCCCGGGCAGACGACGGTGGCTCGGATGCCGTTCCGCCACTCTTCGAGGTTCAGCGACTGAGTGAGCGAGACCACGCCATACTTGGACGCCGAATAGGCGACTCCGCTGACCAGCGACGCCTGGACGCCCGCCATCGACGACACGTTGATCACCAGGCCATTCTTTTGGGCACGCATCGCCGGGAGCACCGCCCGGGTACACTGGAAAACGCCGGTCAGGTTCGTCGCGATCAGCTCATTCCAGGATTCAAGTCCGGTGTTCCCCCAGGTTCGGGTCGGCGCGTTCGTGCCCGCGCTGTTGACCAGGAGGTCGATCCGACCGAATGCCTCGCGGGCGTCGGAGACCCAGCGTTCCACCGTGGCGTTGTCGGCCACGTCAAGCGATTGGCAGCGAACCGGAACGTCGTGCTCGCGCGCCAGGGCGGCGGTCTCTTCGAGGGGCGCCACGCGTCGGCCGCTGAGCGAGACGGCGGCGCCGGCCGCCGCGAGGGCGATCGCCGCGGCGCGACCAATCCCGGTTCCCGCTCCGGTGATCAACGCGGCCTGTCCAGCCAGCGGCCGCGAGCTATTCGATGTCACTCTTTCCTCTTTATCACTTGACCAATTTGCGCTTGCTGGCGACGTAGTCGACCAGGATGTACTCGCCGAGGTGGTCCGGGGTCGAGAAGAAGGCGCGACCGCGGTTGATCTTCGTCACCTGGTTGATGAAGTCGATCAGGTAGTGGCCGCGCTCGAGCATGAAGGTGTTGATGACGATTTGATCGCGGGTGCAGCGTCCGACTTCCTTCAGCGTCTCGGCGATCGTCCGGTAGCTCGGCGGGTAGGAGAAAACCGCGCGACTACCCTCGAGGTGAGCGGTCGGCTCGCCGTCGGTAATCATGATGATCTGCTTGTTCGCGCCCTTGTGGCGCGCGAGCAGGGTTCGAGCGAGCATGAAGGCGTGGTGCATGTTCGTGCCG
>JBOGTX010000521.1:0-1750 GCA_050695695.1 Chloroflexota bacterium | reverse complement strand
CTTCGCCGCCGAGCTTGCTACCCCGACGCCTTGGCACCGCGCCCAGGTCAGCCATCCGAACCCGACCCACCAGGAGGCTGCCTAGTGCCTGTTCTTGCGAACACATGTTCCTGCCCACTCCTGAGAGACAAGCTCCCCCACCCAGCTTCCCCGCCACCCCCTGCCCTACGGACTACGGACGAAAATTCGGGGTGCATCCTCGGGTACCGTCTAACGCCTCCAGCGACGGACGACTGGCACCGGAAGCGCGCCGTCACGTATGGCGAGGGCGTCGCGTAGGATCGCGAGGTGGTAGCGACTGGCCATCGGGGTGGGCGGATCGCTCGGATCGAACCAGCCGTGCTGGAGCGCTTCTTTGGTTGGCACGAGCGCGCCACCGACGACGTGGCACAATGAGGCGGTGGTGACCAGGCACCGATCGACGCCCTGGTGCCGGTGGATCCGATCCCAGGTGTAGACCCCCACCAGGCGGTCGATCTCCACCTCCAGTCCGGTCTCCTCGCGCGTCTCTCGCACCACCGCTTCGTCGGGCCCCTCGCTGGCGTCGACGAAGCCGGCCGGCAGATTCCAGCCGCGCCCATCGGCGCGCTCGCTCATCAGCACCCGCCCGGCCGAATCGACGACAACCGCGATCGCACCCAGAAGCGGCGTTTGGAGCTGGGTCTGGGCCAAAAAATTCAAGAACGGATGAGGCTGCTCCGACGTGGCCGAGTTGTCCCAGACCTGCCGAACCTCGAAGCCCGCGCGATCGAGCAGCAGCTCCACTTCAAGCCGGGAATAGTAGGTGAAGGCGCGCGGCTGGCCCCGGCCGTAGGCCGCCTCCTCGACTTCTTCTCCCTGGCCGAGCTTGACGCTGAGATAAAGGTAGCCGTGGCCGAGCATCCGGCGAAAATTGACCAGCACGGTCGGGGCATCGGCGCGCGGCAGGTGAAGCAGCGAGGCGCAACACCAGATCCCGTCGAAGTAGGCGTCAGGAAAGTCGAGCCGGCGCAGGTCGGCCTGATGGAAGTCGACGTCCGGCGCGCGGTGCCGCGCCTCGGTCAGCATGCCGGTCGAGAGGTCGACGCCGATCACCTGGAATCCGCGCTCGTGGAACCACCTGCTATCCCAGCCCGGCCCGCAGCCGGCGTCCAGGATCCGAAATCGGTGCGTGGGTGCTCGCGCGACGATCGCCTCGCTGAAGCTCGTGTATCGATCGGCCAGCCAGGAACGATCGACGTTTCGCTCGGCGTACCGCCCCGCGATTCGATCGTAGGTCGCGATCGTCGGGTTATCGGTCAAGAGAAAGCCTCCTCCGCGACGGGCGGAGTATAATCGAACCGCCCGCGATTTGCCAATCCGCCGAGGGAAGAGATCTCGGCTTTCGCGCTTTTCGTGGACTTTCGTGCTATTCGTGGTCCAGACGTTCTCGTTTCTGCCAGGCCTCGTAGATGTCCGCGATGACGTCGTCGATCGCCAGGCGGTGGGTCTCCACGTCCAGGATCTCGGTCTGGGCAGCGGCCTGGTCGAGCAGCGCCGCGATCTTGACCCGCGACGCGTCGAAGACGTACTCGTGGCGTCCGCTCGCGCTCTGGAGCAACCTGGCGCCCTGGAGCGCCGGGGCGACACCATCGGGCGTTTGAAGGAGCAGCCGGCGCCGGTCGGCGAACGTTCGACGGAGCTGGTCGAAGTCGCCGTCGAAGGCGACGTTCCCCTGGTGCAGCATCACGATTCGGCCGGCCAATTCCTCGAGGTCGGCCATGTCGTGGCT
>JBOGTX010000520.1:0-2684 GCA_050695695.1 Chloroflexota bacterium | reverse complement strand
GAGCGGTCGTGGCCGCCGGCGCGGCCGCGTTGCTACACGCGGCGAGCAAGACCCCCGCGGTACCGGTCACCAACAGGCCGGTGAATCGTCGACGACTGATTGCCGATGGCATGGCGACGCGCTCCTTCTTTCATCCCTTGCTCACCGCGCCAGGAAAGGCCGCGCTCGGCTTCGGCGACGACGAGCCTGGCCGCGATAGTAGCAGAAGCGAACGCCGATGTTGAGGGCGCATGCCAGGATTGGCCATGGTCGGCCATCAGGCCGGCCGAAGACGGTCCAGGCTGCCGCTGACGACGCGCATCAGCTCGGCAACGCTCAGGCCGGTGTCGCGTCGTACCTCGACCGACTCGCCAACGACGAGCCCGTGCTCTTCTTCGGTCGCCGCGCTGATCACGACGATCGGAATCTCGCCATGGACGTGGTCGGCGTGCCAGGCCGCGAGGAAGGAGTGGCCATCCAGCTCCGGCATCAAGAGATCGAGCAAAATCAGGTCGAGCGGGTCGCCAACGTCGGCACCCCGCGCCAGGTCGAGTCCACGCGCGCCGCTCGTCGCGCTCAACAGCCGACAGCGCGGGAACAGCTGGTGGAGCATGCGCGAAAGCAGGCTCACCATTTCCGGATCGTCGTCCACGACCAGCGCCCGGTGTGGCCGCGCCTTGAGCTCGCGCAGGGTTCGGCGAAGCTGGTCGATCGTGACCGGCTTGGTGAGGAAGGCCGACACGCCGAGCTGGCGGCTGGCGCGGGTGGTCGTGCGCAAGGAGCAATGGACCGATGGCACGTCGCGCAAATGGGCCCGGACTGCCCGCCGCAGCTCGTCCGACGTTTCATTGGTGGTGACAACCGCGCTGATTGCCTTCTTGCGACTGATCTGGCGAACGTCGGTGGGCGTCGTGGCTACCCGGACCTGATAGCCGTCCAGGTAGCGCTGGAAAACGCGGGCGGCATCGGCGTCTTCGCCGACCACGACGACGACGCGCTCGTTTGGCCCGGCGGAGTGCTGGGCTTCGAGAAGCTGGAGCCGGGGATTGCTCGCGTGGGCCACCACGTTGGTGGCGACCGGCAGGCTGAAGCAAAACGTCGTGCCGCGGTCGAGCTCGGACGTCACCCACATCGAGCCGGCGTGCATCTCGACCAGCTGCTTGCTCACGGTGAGCCCGAGACCGAAGCCACCCCGTCGGTGCGGCTGGCCAGTCTGGTGGAAACGCTCGAAAACGTGGGGAAGGTCCTCGGCCGGGATGCCAACGCCGGTATCGGCCACCGACACGACGACGTCTCGGCCGTCGGAGCGCGCCGCGACCCGGATGAAGCCGGCTTCGACGTAACGGGCCGCGTTGGTCAAGAGGTTGATCAACACCTGGCGGATGCGGGTCGGATCCAGGTAAAGGGACGGAAGATCATCCGGCAGCTCGGTCATAATCGGAATTCCAGCGTTCTCGCAAAGCCCCTTGACCGCCGAGATCGCCTCCTGAACGATCCGGGGGAGCGACGTCCATTCCTTGACCAGGGCGAGGCGATGGGCGTCCAGCCGGCCGAGATCGAGAACGTCGTCGACCAGCGTCGAGAGATGGCAGGCGTTACGGTAGATCGTCTCCACATCGTCGCGAAACACCGCCGGAATGCCGGTGTCAGCGTCGTCGACGATCAGCTCGCTGAAGCCGATGATCAGGTTGATCGGCGTGCGCAGCTCGTGGCTGATCGCGGTGGCGAACTCATCTTTCAGACGGCGAGCCTCGTCGGCGGCGCGGCGGGCCTCGGCCAGCGCCAGGTTCGCCTGCTCCAGGCGCTCGCACGCCTCCTCCAGGCTCTTCGAGAGCTGGGCCAGCTCGGCCTGGCGCTCGCGCCCTTCTTCGGTCTTGCGCCGCTCTTCCTGATAACCACGCCAGGTCCAGTCGAGCATCGCCCGAATCGGCTGGTAGGCGACCCAGGACAGCCCCGCGCCGATGACGATGAGCAGGAGGGCGACGCTGATGTCGGAGCCGGGCAGCGGGGTGAGGCGAAGCGCCGCGACCGCCCCGACCAGGATCGTTTCGCCGAGGCTGAACAGCAAGGTGCGCCGGTAGTCGATCAGGAGCGGCGCGACGAAGAGAACCAGCGGGAGGGCGTAGACGAGGGCGCCCGCCGACCAGAGAATCGTCGCGACGACGATGCTGCCAATCAACCCCAGGATCAGCGTGGCGGCGGCGCCGACGTAGGTCCGCTCGACGAGAAACCAGGCCAGGCCAGCCGATCCTCCCAGGACGGCCGCGACGACGATGTTCTGGAGACCGGTGAGGTCGGCGTCGAACGCCCAGACGTAGACGATGCCGAAGGCCAGGACCATCGCGCCGCCCGCCAGCCAGCGGACGGCCTCGGTCCGCAGCTCCATGAGCTGATCGTGCAGCGGATGAAGGCTCAAGCCGGTCCAATCCATGGTGCACCTCCCGCGTCCCGGTCGTTTCGTCGTGGTATCATAGCGCCCGAGATACGATATGAGTAGCACGGAGACCGGTATCGCCGTCGACATTCGCCTGACCGAATCCATCCGCGAGGCATTGCTGGTGCTCTACGACCCATCGGCGCTCGCGATGACGCCGTTGGTCACCGAGCTGATCGAGCCGGGCCCGGCCCAATCGGCACCTGAGGTCGCCGACCGATTGCGCGGGGCGATCGAGGGCTTGAAGCCGATCGAGCCGGCGCCACCGCAG
>JBOGTX010000519.1:0-6088 GCA_050695695.1 Chloroflexota bacterium | reverse complement strand
GTAGACCGGCTTGCCGCTCGTGGGCTGGAAAGGAACCATGGTATCCTTGCCACACCGCGAGCAAACCGCCGGGAACATCTCTCGCTGGCCACCCATGCCACCGGACGAACGGCCGTAACCATCACCGCGGGATGCCTTGCGGGTCGCCCGACACTCGGGGCATCGGGACGGCTCGTTCGTGAACCCCTTTTGAGCGTAAAAGTCCTGCTCACTCTGGGTGAACACGAATTGCGACCCACAATCGCGACAGGTCAGGGTCTTGTCAGCCATCTGCGCGCTAACTCCTTGAAAATCAACTCGGGGCGGTTCGTCAGCGCGCTCGGAGAGTGACCGGTGTGACCCAGCCGCTTCACGTTCGGCGGAAAAATCTGCCCTCTCCGCGTAGTATACAACGAAAGGGCGCTTGATGCTAGCATTTCAAAATCCGAAATTCTGAACGGAAAGGACCCGCGGCCGTGCTCCCGCGCTCGGCCCTCCTCGTTGTCCCGATGACGGCATGAGTCCGCGGGCTCGTCCTATTCGTTGATGCTATAATGGCCGCCAGAGCTCAGATGCGAGGAGACTGATGGACGTCGTCAAGGCCACGAACTACGATTCCCTGCTGTCTCGCCGGGCGAAGCTTCAGGCGCCGGCCCCGCGCGGCGCGCGAAGCGCGGGCGCGGCGAATGCTCTCGCGCCGCTGTACATGTTCGGCGGCGGATTTCCCGACCCGGCCTCGTTCCCCTACGACGCGCTGGTCGAGGCGACCCGGGAAGCGTTCGACACCGAGGGGCCGGACGTGCTGGGCTACGGGCACCAGCTCGGCTACCTTGGCCTGCGCGAGCTGGTCTGCGAGAAGACGAAGTATTACGAGGGGTTCGAGATCTCGGTCGATAACATCCTGGTCACCAACGGCTCCTCGCACGCGCTGGCGATGGCGTCCGATCTGCTGATCGACGTCGGCGACAGCATTATTACCGAGGCGCCAACGTTCTCCGGCACGCTGAACACCTTCCGGCGCTATGGCCCCCAGATGATCGGCGTCTCGACCGACCAGGAAGGGATTCGGACCGACGAGGTCGAGGAGCGGCTGAAGGAGCTGGCGCGGCAGGGGAAAAAGGCGAAGCTGATTTACACCATCGTCAACTTCCAGAACCCGGCCGGCATGACCCAGTCACTCCGGCGCCGCACCGAGCTGCTGGATCTTGCCGAAAAGTACGATACGATGATCCTCGAAGACGATGCCTACGGCGAGCTGCGCTACAGCGGCGAGGCAGTGAAGTCGCTCTTCGGCCTCGACCCGAACGGTCGAGTGCTGCGGAGTGGCACGCTGTCCAAGATCCTCGCGGCGGGCGTTCGCCTCGGCTGGCTGCTCGCGCCGAAGGATCTCATTCCGAAGATCGCTCAGTTCAAGACCGACGGGGGAACGAACCCCTACATGAGCCGCGTGGCGACCTATTACATGCGCCACCACATGCACGCCCACGTCGCCGAGCTGCGCGAGATTTACCACGCCAAGCGCGACACGATGCTCGATCACCTGCGCGCGGGCCTGGGAGATACCGCCGAGATCAGCCGCCCGGACGGTGGCTTCTTCATCTGGATTCGCCTCCCCGAAGGCACTGACCCGGGGAAGCTCGCGGATCTCGCGGCCGCGCGACGGGTCTCCTACGTACCAGGTCAGAGCTTCTACCCGTACGTCGACAACGGCTTCGATCACATTCGCCTGGCCTATAGCTGGGCCAGCCTTGACGAGATTCGGACCGGCGTGGATTTGCTGTGCGAGGCGATCAAAGCCGCGCGGTAGGGTCGGGGGATGAGGCCCGTCACCCGGTGACGAGAAACTGCTGCTCTCCCAGCGGCGTGACCTTTCCCATTCGCCAGCCGGCGTCTTCGAAGAGCGAGATGACCTCCGCCGGGCGGAGGCGATTTGGCCGCGAGTCGCCGGCACCGGGTAGCCATTCGACGACGGCGATTTGCCCGCCCGGGCGGGTGATCCGGATCAATTCGCGCGCCATGCCCGGCTGATCGGTCAGGTCGTGCAGGACGAGGCCACAAAGCGTCAGGTCGGCGCGGGCATCGTCCAGTGGCAGGCGGCCGCTTTCGACGCGAACTGACTCGATACCCGAGAGCCCCGCCGCGATTGATCGCGCCGTCACCAGGTCGAGCATCGACGGCTCGACGTCGAGGGCGTAGACTCGACCGCCTGGCGCCACCAGCCGGGCCAGCGGCAGGGTGAAGAAGCCCGGCCCGCAGCCAACGTCGGCGACAACGCTGCCCGAACCGATCGACAGGTGGGAGAGGACGTCCTCGGCCGGCGGCGAGCCGCGGCGCTCGGGGCGAAGCAGGTAGTCGATCCAATCGGCGTCGAAACGCGGCATGAGCATTCCACTCCAGTTTACAGGCTGTGCCGGGAAGCATATCATGAAAGCATGGCGGCGTGGTGCGCCGCCCCGAGACCCAGTTCGGGGTAGCCCCGGCGATTCACCATTGGAGGGATTTATACGTGAGTGACCAGAAGCCACCTGTGACGACGACGGACGCGGGGATCCCGGCCCCAAGCGACGAGCACTCGTTATCCGTGGGCCCGAACGGTCCCCTGCTGCTTCAGGACCATTATCTGATTCAGAAGATGGCCCAGTTCAACCGGGAGCGGGTTCCCGAGCGGGTGGTCCACGCCAAGGGGAGCGGCGCACACGGATTCTTCGAAGTGACCGAGGACGTCAGCCAGTGGACGAAGGCGGCCTTTCTCAACGAGGTGGGGAAGCGCACGCCGGTTCTTGCCCGCTTTTCCACGGTTGCTGGCGAGCTCGGCTCGGCGGATACGGTTCGTGACCCACGCGGATTCGCGGTCAAGTTCTACACCGAAGAGGGCAATTACGATCTGGTCGGCAATAACACGCCGATCTTCTTTATCCGTGATCCGCAAAAGTTTCAGGATTTCATTCACTCCCAGAAGCGCATGCCGGACACGAACCTGCACAGCAACAACATGGCCTGGGATTTCTGGTCGTTGTCGCCCGAGTCGATCCATCAAGTGACGTTTCTGATGTCCGACCGTGGCATCCCGCGAACGCTGCGCAACATGAACGGGTACGGCAGCCACACCTTCATGTGGGTCAACGCCAAGGGTGAGAAGGTCTGGGTCAAATACCACTTCAAGACCGAGCAAGGAATCGCGAACTTCACCGATTCCGATGCCAAGGCCATGACGGCGGAAGACCCCGATTACCACCGCCGCGACCTTTTCGAGTCGATCAAGAAGGGTGACCATCCGTCGTGGCGGGTCGAGGTGCAGATCATGCCCTTCGACGACGCCTGGAGCTACCGATTCAACCCGTTCGACCTGACCAAGGTCTGGCCGCACGCCGACTATCCGACGATTCCGATTGGCCGGATGGTCCTCGATCGCAACCCGGAGAATTTCTTCACCGAGATCGAGCAGGGGGCGTTCGAGCCGGCGAATATGGTGCCCGGCATCGGGCCCAGCCCGGACAAAATGCTGCTCGGGCGCCTGTTCAGTTACCCGGACACCCATCGCCATCGGATCGGCACGAATTACCTGCAGCTACCGGTGAACCAGCCGCGCTCCGACGTGCACAGCTACAACAAGGACGGCGCGATGCGTTACCGAAGCAACGGAAACCAGCCGGTGTACGCGCCGAACAGCTACGGCGGCCCGAAGGCCGACCCGGAGCGCTACGGCGAGGTCGGGTGGCCGGTGAGCGGCGAGATGGTGCGTCGTGCCTACCAGCTTCACGCCGAAGATAACGACTACGTCCAGGCTGGCAACCTGTACCGTCACGTTCTCTCCGAGATCGACCGGGCGCATCTGGTGAGCAACGTCGTGACGCACATGAGTCAGGGCGTCGAGCACGACGTGAAGGCGCGCGCGCTCGACCACTGGCGCCAGGTCGATGCCGATTTAGGGGCGCGGATCGCCAGGGGCCTCGGGATGGCAGACGCGGTCAAGGATCCTGTCACCGGCTGAAAGTGAAGCCAGTCTCGACGATGGACCAGGACTTGCTTCAACCCGTCAATCGATTCGAGGCGAGTACTCGGGCGTGGCTGATGCTGGAGGAGTGGCGTCGCGCAACCGATCGCACTGGCGCGCCGCCGCCGCTGGCGGCCACTTGGGGGAAGGAATCGAATGGCTTCTGAACGACAGCCGTCCGACAAACCTGGTTCCGATCGTCTGCCCGGTCCAATGATTCCGGGTTGGGTCTGGTGGGTGGTGTTCGCGGTGCTGATCGCCTGGAACGCGGTGACGTTTTTCGTGCCGCGGGGGCCGGCGACGATCGATTTGACGTACACCGGCTTCCTGGCGCAGGTCCAATCCGGAAACGTCGCCAAAGTGACGATTGCCGGACAGGGCGTGGATGGTCAACTGAAAAAGGCCATTCCGGTTCCGGGAGCGACGCCAGTCCCCGCCTCGACGCCCGGTCAGAAGACCGCTCCACCGGCGTCCGATCAATTCAGCACGACGATTCCTAGCCTCAACGACCCGACCCTGTTGCCTCTCCTCGAGAAGCAAGGCGTCCAGATCACGGCCACCGACACCTCGAACGGCTCCTGGGTGGTCACGTTGCTGGCGAACGCGCTGCCCCTCCTTCTGCTCGTGGGCCTGATGCTGTACATCGGTCGGCAGATGCAGCGGGGCCAGCAGAACGCGCTTGGCTTTGGACGCAGCAAGGCGCGGTTGTACCAGGTCGAGCGGTCGCGGGTGACCTTTGCCGACGTGGCGGGCGAAGACGAAGCGAAAGGCGAGCTGACCGAAGTCGTGGGGTTCCTGAAAACCCCCGGCCGTTATCACCAGGTGGGGGCGCGCCTGCCGCGCGGCATCCTGCTGATCGGGCCGCCGGGCACGGGCAAGACGCTCCTGGCGCGGGCGGTCGCCGGCGAAGCCGGCGTTCCTTTCTTCAGCATTAGCGGGTCAGAGTTCGTCGAGTTGTTCGTCGGGGTCGGCGCCAGTCGGGTCCGCGACCTCTTCGATCAAGCGAAGCAAAGCGCGCCGTGCATCGTCTTCGTGGACGAGATCGACGCGGTGGGTCGCCAACGAGGCGCGGGACTTGGCGGCGGGAATGACGAGCGCGAGCAAACCCTCAATCAGCTCCTGGTCGCGATGGATGGCTTCGACGAGCGTCTGGAGGTCATTATCCTGGCCGCGACCAACCGACCCGACGTGCTCGATCCGGCGCTGCTCCGACCGGGACGGTTCGATCGGCAGGTGACGGTGGGGTTGCCGGACCGCGCCGGGCGCCTGCAGATTCTTCGGGTTCACGCTCGGGGAAAGCCGATCGACCGCGACGTGGACCTCGACCGGATGGCCCGCGCGACCCCGGGATTTTCCGGCGCCGATCTGGCGAATCTCGTGAACGAGGCCGCGCTGATGGCCGGCCGGGGCGGGCGCGTCGAGATCTCCCGGTCCGACTTCGAGTCGGCGCTCGATAAGATCATCCTGGGCGTGGAACGCCCACACCTTCATTCCGAGGAGGAGCGTCGGGTCGTCGCCTACCACGAGGCGGGACACGCGCTCGTCGCGGTCGTGACCCCCGGCGCGGACCCGGTCCAGAAAGTAACGATCATTCCACGGGGGCGGGCGCTTGGTGTCACCGAGCAGCTTCCGACCGACGATCGACTGAACTACCCGCGTAGCTATCTCCTGGGGCGGCTTGCCGTGCTGCTGGGTGGGCGCGCGTCGGAGGAGGTCGTCTTTCAGGAGCCGACGACCGGCGCCGAAAATGACCTGGACCAGGCGACGAAGCTGGCCCGGCACATGGTGGGCTCGTGGGGCATGGACGAGAGTATCGGTCCGGTCCACTTCGACGATGGCTCCGGCAACGTGTTCCTCGGCCGTGATCTGGTCCAGAGCCGAAGCTACGCCGAGCAAACGGCGGCGCGACTCGATCAGGCGGTGGCCGACCTCGTGGAGCGGGCTCTGGCGCGCGCGACCGCGGTGATCAACGAGAATCGGCCGGCGCTGGATCGAATCGTCGCGCGGCTCCTGGAGCACGAGACCATTCCCGGCGACGAGGTGCGTGGCATCGTGAAGGAGATGGCGGCGGGCGAGCGCGCGGCCGTCGAGGCCGCGCTGTAGGCTTATCTGGAG